>JABMRZ010000254.1 GCA_013202315.1 Candidatus Tariuqbacter arcticus
CAAAAAAGAATACCAAAAGGTCATAGTTCAGGTCAAGAGTGGAAAAGTTGAAGTTAAAGATATCAGAGAATTGGGATATGTGATAGATAGAGAAGACGCCGCTGTCGGTGTGTTCCTAACCCTTAATAATCCCACAAAACCGATGATAATAGAAGCCGCCGCAAAGGGTTTATTCAGGTCGAATATAACCAAGAAAGACTACCCCAAGATACAAATCCTGACCATTGAAGACATTTTCCGGGGCAAAAAGCCCAGCCTTCCCGAACAATTCTGCCTTTCACCTTACAAGAAAGCCGACCGCGCCGCTAAAGATAATCAGAACGATATGTTTTAGGATGACGATAATTTGAATACGGAGAGCTAACCTTTATAAAAAACTTCCTATACTACGGCGACAACTTGGAAATACTGCGCAAGCATATTTCGGATCAATCCGTCGACCTGATTTATCTCGACCCGCCTTTCAATTCCCAAAAAGCCTATAATGTTATATTCCCGGATAAAACAAGCAGAATGTCATCTGCGCAGATTCAAGCGTTCGAGGATACCTGGTCCTGGACGGACGATACGCAGAAGGCTTTCGATGAAATTATGTATGATCGGGAGACGCCGGCTCAGCTTAAAGATATGATGAAAGCTTTCAGGAGTTTTATGGGTGAAAACCAATTGATGGCTTATTTGACGATGATGGCGATAAGATTGGTGGAACTGAAAAGGGTATTGAAGGAGACCGGTTCGCTCTACCTGCACTGCGACCCGATTGCGAGCCATTATTTGAAGATACTGCTGGACCAGATTTTCGGATTAGAAAATTACAGGAATGAGATTGTATGGCATTATAAAACGGGTGGGGCAAGTAAAAGGCATTTAGCAAAGAAGCATGATATTATTCTTTTCTATACAAAAACCGATGATTATCATTTTGATCCATTCGCTTCTCCCGATGTCAGGACAGAAAAAGCGATAGCGAGGGCTCAAACCCCCAAAGGCGCCAGAATATCAGCATATGATATTCATAAAATACCGATGGATGTTTGGCAAATCCAGGCGCTTAATCCTATGGAAAAGGAAAGAATTGGTTATCCGACACAAAAACCCGCAAAACTACTATCAAGGATAATTAAATTATCTTGTCCTAAAAATGGAACCGTTTTAGACCCTTTTGTAGGGTGCGGGACGGCGGTGGCGGCGGCGGAGAAGCTGGGGCGGGAGTGGATTGGGATAGACATAACTCATTTAGCGATTACTTTAATTAAAAAGCGTTTAATAGACCATTTTCCGGATGTCAAATATGAGGTTATCGGGGAGCCGAAATCGGTGGAAGATGCGCGGGAACTTTTCCAAAAGTCGGCTTTCCAATTTGAAAGCTGGGCGGTTTCGCTTTTGGGCGGGCAGCCTTTCAAGAGCAAGGGCGGCGGCGACAGCGGGATAGACGGATTACTTTATTTCAAAGATTACCAAGGACAATTTCATAAGATAATAATAGAAGTTAAAGGCGGCGGTTACCAGCCTAATGATGTAAGAGCAATAGGAAGGGTATTGGAAAGAGAAAACGCGCCTTTGGGAGTGCTGATAGCGCTGAACCCTCCCACCCCAGGGATGCGGACCGAAGCGGCTTTAATGGGGAGATGGAAGATGCCGGGGTCGGAAAAGAAGTATCCGGTGCTGCAGATATTGACCATTGAAGATATGTTCAATGGTAAAAAACCGGAATTGCCGGATACGAGCGAGACATTGAAGAAAGCTTCAAGAGAAATAAGGGAAACGGAGAAGCATCCGAAATTATTATAACTGTTGAACCTCTATAATTTCCAAATTTTTACACACCCTCGGATTCAATTATCTTTTCTAATCCGTTTATCGACAGATTAGAATTGAAATTCTCCCTCAGCGGATTAACAGCGCCTTTCGAGTCTGCTGGAAAGCGTCCGCTTCCATGCGGATGAAGTAAACGCCGGAGGAATTTCCCGATGCCTCCCAGATGACGGTATGATAGCCCGGCGGGAAGTCTCCTTCAGCGGGAACGGCGACCTGCCTGCCCAGGAGGTCATAAACAGCGATTTTGACTGTTGATTGTTTTGGGAGGGCGAAGTGTATTTGGGTGGCAGGATTGAAGGGGTTGGGGTAATTGGGGAAAAGGGTGAATTGCTGTGGTATTTCCGAACCGGGCTGGTCTTCGATGCCCATAGTATGATGGTAGTAATATGCTCCGATGTCGGCGATGGTGCCGTCCGGGTCTAATGGGCTTTCAGGATCCCCCGCGTCTATGCAGGGTGAATTTTCCGTCAGGAAGAACGCTGAATCACCGGTAGTAGAATAGAAGAGCGGGTCGAGGAAGATGTTATGGTAAATATCGCAGGAGTCGCCGTTAAAGTTTACATTATTGATTTGTCCCAGCAGCGCGGGTACTTCCCCGCCGAAATCGCCGCCAGTATTGTTGTAAAAATTGCAATACATTACGGATAATAGGGTTTGGTTGCTAAAATGTATCCCATTGTTTGTATCCGCATTACACACTATCGAATTAATTATTGAAGAATAACCCTGGAGGTAAATGTTCCCGCCATATTGATACGCGTAATTTCCACTGATAGTGCAATTTTTTATTTCCAGATGTGATCCGGATATTCCACCGCCATAGCATCCTGAATAATTTCCGGTAATCACACAGTTTTCAATAATAGCATCTTCTTCAATCGAATACATATCCTGGAAATCGATACCTCCTCCCCGACAAAAATAATTGTTATAAGTATTAGATGCAAAATTATCGATTATAATGCAATTCATAATAACGGGAGCGCACCGGAAAAAATATAACCCCCCGCCAGCTCCACTATTCGAGCTTGAACTACCAGCTTGGTTCCCTAATATGATGCAATTAGATATGATGGGATTAGAGTCGTAGCAATATAATCCACCTCCCTTAAAGGTTGTCGAGTTGTTTAGGATAGTACAATTGGAGATTATTGGTGAAGAAAGATACATGTGGATCCCGTGATTGTTATTATATGATATTGTACAATGGCTAATGGTGGGACTGGCATTATCTAAACATATTCCAGTGGAATTACCTATTACAGTTGAAGAACCACCAGTGATAAGGCAATACTCCATTCGGCTCGAATCTGAAGAAACATCATAAAACTTAATTACAAAATAAGGATTCATACCTGCATTTGGTAAAAATTTGATTGTATCTTCGAGGGTTCCGCATGCGTTAAGAAAGCCGTATATATCGAATGAATAGTCGCCATTGAAAAGAAATATTGCGCCTGGGTTTATTATAAGGGAATCCCCTTCAGGAACACTAATATCATCTATGATTAAATATTGCAGCCCTCCTTGAAGGAGCCCGGTAAGTTCACCTCTGAGTTCGATAATCTCTGTTACCCACAGTCTTACAGGAATGGTATCAGGGCTGAAAACAGCGTTCGGAGCTTCCACGATAATTTGACCATCATAAGTACCGACCGCAAGTCCGGAAATATCCACTGAAACAGTCAATGAGTCCGATGGCGGTATGGGGCCGCCAGAACTGGGGGACACTTGAATCCAATCCACTGTGACAGTAATATTGTAATTGAATGAACCTATCCCTTGATTAGTTACTGCTAATGTCTGGGGGTATGGATTTCCTATGAATATCTGCGCCCAGAATTGAAGGTTGTCAGAAGATGGGATGAGTATTGGCTGACCCTCGAAACAAGGATAATGGAAACCCATATCGACTATTCCTTCATCTTGAATACCATCGACCCTGGTGGTTCCTGAAATAATAATGGAATCGGGACACCCTGCATCTACACAGGGGGATTGTTGCGTCTGGCCTGCAAGTATTTGCGAAAGGAAACAGGGACCTTGATATACTTCGACAAATTGCGGATCCGCGACAATATTTCCTGTTCCAGGATGAGCTATTCCTAAACAAGAATAAGTAATTGGTCCCGAAGATTGGATCTCATCTTCAGCATTATCCCAGAGGATGGAATTGGAAACACTTAAAGGACTGATTGAATCACAGAAAATTAAGAATCCGCCATCGGTACCGGTGCCGTTTTCGCCAGCAAGAGCGCCGTTTCCACCATCTCCACCTATTCCAATACCTTGAACATGGCCAGTGATGGTACAATTATTCAATGAGGGAGAACCAAGTAGTTCATTGAAAACAGCCAAGCCTTCTCCACCTTGTCCATCCCCCCCATCGCCACCATCCCCTCCATATTCAGTACCATAAGGAGAATAGGCACCCCCTCCATTTCCGCCATTATCTCCATATCCGTTTCCAGTTCTATTGTTGAATAGTATATTGTTGGTTATTAATGCATTTGAAGCTTTACAATAAATTGCTCCACCTTTTCCAGCTACAGCACCGCCGCCGTTTCCACCATCACCGCCGTAAGCACTAGTCTGGTTTACCCCAACATCAGCAGATCCACCGTTGCCCCCCTCACCACCGAAGGCATTCCCGGTGAAATTTCCAGTAATTATATTGCCAGTTATTATAGCTGGAGAGTTGTTAAGACAAATACCGCCTCCATTCCCAGAGACAGCGTATCCACCATCACCAGCATCGCCGCCATAAGCATTAAAAAATACCCAACCTAAAATGTGATGAGAACCACCATCCCCTCCCTCACCACCGCTCGCATTGCCGGTGCGGTTATAACAGAAGGTGTTATTCATTATAAGTGGGCTGGAACTATAACAGTAAATTGCACCTCCCCCACCAGATCCTGCATATCCGCCAGTGGCGCCGTCACCACCTGGAAAAATATTGGAAGTACTATTTGTGCCATTAGCGCCATTGGTGCCAAATACATCGGCCGTAAAGTTATTGCTTATCAGGCAATGATTTATCATAACCTTGGAGGAATATCTGAAATGGAGAGCGCCGCCATATCTGAAATGAACAAAATTGATATATCGGGAAGCCTTCCCATAGGATAGCTCACAATATTCCAACTTGGTGCTGTCCAGTGTATTCAAGTTCAAGTCCACGAAATCTATTCCGTCCCATCCTTCCACAGTATTTTCAGCCGTGAAGATTATCGAATCTTCCTCCGTCCCTACCGCTAAAAGCTGTCCTTCACACAGCAGGCGGTAGTAGCCTTGAAACATGACTTCAACCCCCGGTTCGATTGTAAGCAGGCTGGTTTCATCTATGGCGATATCACCCATAATAAGATAGGGCGAACCGGATTGGGTCCAGGTGCCGGAAACCGGACCGCCATTGATAATAGTGTCGGAAAACGCTGTTGAGATGATGGAAATTGCGAGGATTAAGGCGGCGAGATTCTTCATTTTACCCTCCAAGGTTGAATGAAATTTTGGTATTAAGTGAAAAATATTGATAATTTAGCAAATAGTCAAGTCTTGGGCGTTTATAATTGAGATTTTTTCCCTATCATTGACCGGGCGAAGATTTAATCTGATTACCTCGAAATGTTAAATGGGAAATTCCACATTTCTCATATCGTTTTCTTCTTGGGTGTTCAATGCATTATATTTGAGTATTATGCGGAATATCCCTATTTTATTAAACTACATTAATGATTCCGTTGATTTACTCTGTTTTCGGTAATTATTAAGAAATTATCGATTTCTATATATAAACAATACAACATGTTACAATATCTTGTTTCTCGTGTGTCAGCGATATATTGGACTAAATCAACAGAATCATTAATAGCCTGTGAATAATACCCCATTCTCCAAGAACTATACAGTTACAAATTAACTTAATTACTGTGAATATTATAATTACTGTGAATAATTAACGAAATTAATCTTTGCGTGTTTGCTTTTATAAGACTAAGATTCACAGTGCATTAAGTAATGAAGTAATAAATCTGAAAAAAATGGCGATATCGACAATTTTTATCGATGTCGGCACAATAAGCGCCTATACAATAGTTAATACAGAAATTGTTACAGCTCAATAAAAAAACCGGAGGCATTATGCGCGGCAAATTATCATTCACATTACTGCCGATATTGGCGGTTATATTCATTATATCCTGTGACAGCACCACTACCACGCCTGGGAGTGCGGCGGTATATTTCGCCTGGTGGGACGGGGAACCGCCCGCTTCCTATGAGCCGTTGGTGATAGCTGTCGCTCCGCTGGGGGGCGAATTCACGGCGGAGGAATATCCCAATGTCCCCTTCCCTCAGAACCGGGAGGAATATCTCGCGGAAATAGCCGATTGTTATGAAGCGGGGGCGGTTATGGCGCATATCCTGCCGGTGGCGGGAGCGCCCGATACATTGGGAAGTCTGTTCGATTGGACTTGGGATAATTATAAGTATATCATCGATTATCTGGTGGAGAATTGCCCGGGTATGTTGATAAGCGCGGACATTTCCGAATCATTTTCATCGCTGGAAGATTCGCTGGAAGCATATACGCCGGTGAATTTTGTGACTCCTATACTCGGACGATATCTATACGATGGAGTTTGGATAGGTTCCGATTCGCCAGCGTCGACAGCGGCTTGGGTTTCGGGTTGGCAGTCGGGTGGATTGAAGGTGCTGCCGTTCATCGTCAGCCCTCAGCAGGCGGATTTTCTGGTTAGGTCGTTAGTTCAATCCGAATATCTGCAGTATCCGTATCATTTTCCCATCGCTATAGGATGGGAGGACAATTCGGCTTCCACGGTGGAGGTTTTCAATACTGTCATCAATACTCTGCCTGACACCGCAAAATTCATAGTGGTATGCACCGGCGAAAATCCCAACGAATTGATGGGGTTGGCAATCGCCGACGGGCATCATATTCGTGTGGGGTTGAAGGATGCGGTCTACTGGCCCAGCGGCACTTACAGTCCGATTTCATCGACCGCATTTATGGTGCAGAAGGCGGTTGAATTAGCCAATCAGATGAACCGTTCGGTGGCGACGACGAGTGAAGCGGCGGTGTTGATGGATGCTTATCGGTGAAACGGTGAACGGTGAACCGTGAACCGAAGACCGGGAACCGAGAACCGGAAACCGAGAACCGGGAACCGGGAACCGGGAACCGATAATATATGGGCAGATTGATGGCGGGTGGTGAACCCACAATCGAATTTAAAATTTAGAATTAAGAATGAAAAATTAAAACGGGATTAAGGGCGGGTGGAGAACCCACAATCTAATTTAAAATTTAGAATTAAGAATGGGATTAAGGGCGGGTGGAGAACCCACCATACTTAAGATGAAGGAATTTACAGTCAGAACCAAATCGCGCAACGAAACGGTGAATATCGACCGTGAAGTTATGGCGGCGATAAAAGAGAGCGGGGTAAAGAACGGAACTTGCACCGTCTTCATTCCGCATACCACGGCGGCGGTGACTATCAACGAAAACGCCGACCCGGCGGTTCAGCGTGATATATTAACGAAGTTAAGCAGCCTCATTCCTCAATCGGAAGGGTACGCTCATATGGAAGGCAATTCCGATGCGCACATAAAGGCTTCGCTGGTGGGGAGTTCGGAAACGCTGATTATTTCCGGCGGCAGACCTATGCTGGGCACCTGGCAGTCGGTATTCTTCTGCGAATTCGACGGACCCCGCACCCGGAGGGCGTGGATAGAGGTGAAAGGAGAATAATATGAAACAGGAGAAAGAAAGCTCAGCGGTTCAACAGGAACAAGAAATGGCGGACAAAGCAAAATTCGATACACCCAGGGAAAAGGACCTTTCGCCGAAGGAGATCTATGACTACTTGAAATCACTTCCAAAGACCGACCTCCATTGCCATCTCGATGGGAGTATGCGCATTTCCACCATAATCGACCTGGCGAAGAAGGACAATGTCGAACTTCCATCCACCAACGAAGAGAAGCTTCGGAAGATTTTGAAAGTGGAAGGCAACCACGCCGACCTCAACAGCCTTTTATCGATGTTTGAAATCACCCTTTCGGTGCTCCAGACCGAAGAAGCGCTGTACCGGGTGGCTTATGAACTGGTGGAAGACTGCGCGGAGGAGAATGTCAGTTATCTGGAAGTGCGTTATTCGCCCATCCTGCATACCAAGAAGGGGTTGAATTTAGTGCGCATTATGGATGTGGTGCTGGAGGGACTCCGAGCGGCTCGCAAGAAATACGGCACCAAGAACGGGGTGATTGTGTGCGGGATTCGGACAATCAGCCCGGAAATTTCATTGAAGCTGGCGGAATTGGCGGTAGCCTATAAATACCACGGAGTGCTGGGGTTCGATTTGGCGGGGATCGAGGATCAATATCCGGCCAAAGACCATAAGGAGGCTTTCTACCTCATACGCAATAATTGCATCAACTGCACGGTGCATGCGGGGGAGGCTTATGGTCCGGATTCCATCAAACAGGCTCTTCATTATTTAAATGCGCATCGCATCGGGCACGGCACTCGTTTGAAGGAGGACGGCGATTTATTGAACTATGTCAACGATCACCGCATTCCGCTGGAATTGTGCATAAGTTCCAATATTCAGGTGGGGACGGTGAAGGATTACGCTTCGCATCCGGTTAAATTCTATCACAATTACGGTTTGCGGGTGACGATAAACACCGACAACCGTCTTTTTTCAGGGACAACGGTGACCAATGAGTTGTTCAAGGCGGTGACCGAATGCGGGGTGGAGCTGCAGGAAGCGCCATACTTGATAATCAATGGTTTCAAGAGCGCATTTTTTCATTATAAACAGCGTGTTTCGCTGTTGGATGAAGCTTTGGGAAAAATGGGTTGGAAGGAGACGGTGCTTGGGAATTAGGGGCTTATTTACAAGGTGCCAAGTGCCAAGTGTCAAGTGTCAAGTATCAAGTAGAAGATTTTTACTACAAAGACCCAGAGGGCACAAAGTAAGACTTATTTTTAATTCATAGTGAGTTGGCGGAAGATTTGTTCCAATGAAGTTCGTTCGCGGCGCATTTCCAGCAGTGTCCAGCCTGATTCGACCGCGGTTTTGAAGATGCTTTCGCGGGGGTCGGTTCCTTTTTTAGTTTCCAGGCGGTAGGCTTTGGTGGAACCGGCGGAGGGGATGAGGGCGATTTCTTGGATATTTTTCAGGGTGCGGAGTTTATCCATAGGATCTGCGCCTTCGCCGATTTGGACTTCGATGAAGATGCGTTCACTGCCGCTGGAGGCGGTTATAAGTTCCTCCATAGTTCCGTCGGCGACGATTTTGCCCCAGTTGATGATGATGGCTCGATTGCAGGTGGCTTGGACTTCGGGGAGGATGTGGGTGCAGAGGATCACGGTTTTTTCTCTGCCGAGTTGTTTGATGAGGTTGCGGATTTCCACAATTTGGTTGGGGTCGAGCCCGCTGGTGGGTTCGTCGAGGATGAGGATTTCGGGGTCGTGAATCATCGCTTGCGCCAGTCCGACCCGTTGATTATATCCTTTGGAAAGCGTTCCGATATTTTTCCCCAGGACATCGCCCAAGCCTGAGATTTCGACCATTTTCTTGATGCGGGAATTCTGTTCGAGTTTGGGGATTTTGCGCAGTTCGGCCATATAGCGGAGGAATTCGAGGACATTCATATCGTGGTATAGGGGGGTGTTTTCGGGGAGGTAGCCGATTTTTCGGCGGATTTCCAGCGAATTATCGATGACATTCAGTCCGTTGATTTCCACTGTGCCGGAGGTGGGTGCAAGGAAGCAGGTGATGACGCGGACGGTGGTAGTTTTACCGGCGCCGTTGGGTCCGAGGAAGCCGATGATTTCGCCCTTCTTGATTTCGAAGTCGATTCCGTCTACGGCTTTAGTTTCGCCGAAATATTTGGTGAGGTTATTGATTTTAATCATATTAGTTCCTCATTGAAAGAGAATATCTTAAGCAAGGGGGTTGGTATTTGGTATTTGGCACTTGGCATTGGGGAATTTGTTGAAGCTGGCGGTGAATTTGAGAATTATTAACATTATAGCTTTATTAAAAAGAAATGGTTGTTTGTTTATTATGAGTTTTTATTCACTGGCTATTAAGGCTATTCAAAATTGAAATATATACTTAATTATCAAAGATTTGCAATGAATATATTTTAGCCGTTTCTAAAAGACCTAATCCGGACGAGCCGGAACCAAATTCGAAATTCGAAAATCGAAATCCGAAATCCGAGACAAATTCAA
>JABMRZ010000255.1 GCA_013202315.1 Candidatus Tariuqbacter arcticus
GTTAATAAGTATTATAATATTATAAGATCTTCTGCCAGAAAAACCACGAATCTCAGAATTTAGGTACTAAGAAGTTCTCCACAAAGGCATATAAGCCACAGAGATTCACAAAGGATTCCCGTTAAGTAGGGGCTTGATTAATAAAGCCCCTACAGCTAAACTCCAAACCCTAAACCCTAAACCCCAACCCCTAAACCCTAAACCCTTATAAAATATGAACCTCCCCCTGAAAAAATGGACCGGTAAAATAAACACCGTCAAAATCGGACGCACCGCTGAAGAAGGCGGCTCCCGCGATAGAACTATCACCATCGGCGGCTCCAACTGCCTGCCGATGCACAACTTTGAAGGCGAAATCCCCCACCGCCCGGTAATCGCCCTCGAAGTGACTGACGAATATCCAAACGACTGGCATCCGGCGGTGATTGAATCTTATCCTGAAATTATGGATGACGCTTCCAAATGGGCGAATCATATTTCCCAAGAATACAATGTCGATTTAATCTGCCTCAATATGCGCTCCGCCGAAAAGCGGGGTATGAATGAATCTGTTGAATTCGTCAAAGAATTCCTGCGCAATGTCCCTCTGCCCATCATCCTGAAAGGTCCCGGTGAATCCGATTTCCAGGATGATTTCCTCGCCAAATGCGCCGAAGCCGCTTCCGGCGAAGGACTGCTCCTGGCGAACGCTGCCGAAGACCATTACAAAACCATCGCCGCCGCCGCCATCGCCTACGGGCATTCAATAATCGCGGAAACCCCCATCGATGTCAACCTGGCGAAACAGTTGAATATCCTCTTGAACGATATGAAAGTCCCCCCCGACCGGATAGTGATAGACCCGCTGACCGGCGGACTGGGATACGGGCTGGAATACACCTATTCGGTGATGGAACGCATTCGCATCTCCGCCCTGAAAGGCGATGTTTATATGCAAATGCCCTTCATCAATTTCATCGGCGATGAAAGCTGGAAGGTCAAGGAGGTCAAAATCGAAGAGCCCTTGTGGGGAAAGATTAAATGGCGGGGCGTATATTGGGAAGTGTCCAATGCGGTTTCCCTCCTGCTTTCAGGCTCGGAAATTGTCGTGCTAAGACATCCCGATTCGGTGAAATTAGTTCGCCGCGCCATCGATGATTTAATCACTAAAACGGAGGCGGTATAAATGGCTTTGACAGGTTTGCAAATATACAAACTCCTTCCCAAGACCAACTGCAAGGAGTGCGGCTATCCCACCTGCCTGGCTTTCGCTATGAAGCTCGCCGCCCAAAAGGAAGAATTGAGCAAATGCCCCGATGCCTCGGAAGAAGTAAAAGCCGCACTGGGCGCCGCATCAGCCCCGCCCATCAAACTGGTGACCATTGGAACCGGTGAAGATAAAATCGCGGTCGGCGAAGAGACCGTCCTCTTCCGCCACGATAAAACCTTCTTCCACCACCCCGCCATCGGCGAAATCCTGCCGGATACGATGGGTGAAGGTGAATTAATAAAACGAGTGAACTACCTGAAATCGCTGGACTTCGAACGCGCCGGAGAAATGCTTAAAGTGAACATCATCGCCCTCGAAAATAAATCCGGCGATGTGGAAACATTCGCCCGTGCCGTCAAAACAGTATCCAAGATTTGGAACAGACCGATAGCCCTGATTCCCCATAGTAGCGCCGCACTTGACTTGGCGATGAAAGAAACCGCCGGTAATAAACCCCTAATCATCGCCGGCAGTGGTTCCTCGGAAATATCCGCCTTCGCCCGCACCGCTAAAGAATACAGCTGCCCCCTGATGGTCTGCGGCGATGGAACCTTGGAAGGAACGCTCAAAGCGGTGGACGAAGCCAAGAAAGCCGGCGCCGAAGATATCATCATTAATCCGGCGAGTGATACCTTATCGAATTTCCTGACCCATCAGACAGTCATCCGCCGCGCCGCCCTCGACCGGCTCGACCCCCGCACCGCCTATCCCACCGGGGTCATTCTCCGAGGCGATGATTTGCCCTTGCTCGCTCCAGCGGCAATATGCAAATATCCGGCGGTTATTTTAATGGAAAATCCCCCGGACGAGCTCTATATTTCCCTGATGACCCTGCGCCAGAACATCTACACCGACCCCCAGAAGCCCCTGCAGGTGGAAGGGCTGGTATATCCCATCGGCGAGCCGGATGAAAATTCCCCACTCATCGTCACCACCAATTTCTCCCTGACCTATTTTATGGTATCTTCGGAAATAGACTCTTCAGGCGTAACCGCCCATCTGGCAATCATCGAAGCGGAAGGGATGTCGGTGCTGACAGCCTGGTCGGCGGGCAAATTCACCGCCGAAATCATCGCCAATTCTTTGAAAGAAATGAAGATAGCCGAATTGGTGAAGCACCGTAAAATCATCATCCCCGGATATGTCGCCTCCCTTCAAGGCGAATTGGAGGAAGAAATGCCCGGATGGGAAATACTGGTCGGCCCCCAGGAAGCCTCCGACATCGGCGATTATTTCAAGCAAGTGTGGTAGGCTGTAGGCTGTGGGCTGTGTAGGGTGGGTTCTTAACCCGCCATCAATCTGATGTTTCGAATTTCGGATTTCGAATTTGTTTCTTATTTCGTATTTCGAATTTCGAATTTTAAGATGTAGGGTGGGTTCTTAACCCACCAATAATCTGAAAGAATTGAATTGTATTTTAATTTAATTCGCCTGTAGGGGTTCAAAATCTTGAACCCCTACGATATATGTAATTAACTGTTTTGTATAGGCGTTCGATTGACCACCCACAAAATCCACCTCCATCCCTCCGGCGAAACCTTCGCCTGCGCCGAATCCGAAAACCTGCTCGCCGCAATGCTTCGAGCCGACATCCCCTTCGTAACTGACTGCGGCGGGGAAGGGAAATGCGGGAAATGCGCGGTTCAAATCCTCGCCGGCGAATATAGCTGCAGACCCCACCATCACGGACAGCTCGACCAAAGCTGGACCCTCGCCTGCCTCACCACCCCTAAAACCGACCTGGAAATTTGGATACCCGAAACCGGGAAAGTATCGATAATAACCTCCGCCGATGAAATCGCCGCCGAATTCGCACCCCCGCCCGAAATAACATCAATGGTCCGGGAAATAAAAACTATCGTCCCGGAAGCGAATGAAGCTGATAATTCCGCCGATCTGAGCCGGACTATATTGGCTTTTAACAAATCCGGAACCGATTCCCCCGGTTTCACCCTTCAAGCCCTGCGAAAACTCCCACACACCATTAGAACCGGCGGTGAAACCTTATTCTGGATCGACACCGCTCGGAACCGCATAATCGATATCGATAGTGCAGTCAGTCCCCGCTATGGCATTGCCGTCGACCTGGGAACAACCACCGTCGATGTCCTGCTCGCCGATTTGGAAACCGGGGAAATCTTAGCCCGCGCCGGCGGCTACAATCTACAGATGACCTACGGCTCCGACATCATCCATCGAATAATATCCGCCGGTAAAAAAGGCAATGCCAGGCGGCTGAAGAACCTCGCCCTGCGCACCATCAATGAATTGATCCAGCGAATTTGTGACCGTGTGAATGTTAAGCGGGAAGAAATCTTCGCCGCCGCCATCGCCGGCAACACCACTATGATTCACCTACTGCTGGAAATCGACCCCGCCAGCATCCGGCTCGACCCTTATGTCCCGGCGGCGGTATCATTCCCCATATATTTGGCGGGGGAAATCGGCTTGAAAATTCAAAAGGATGCTCCGGTGTTCATAATCCCCGGAGTGTCAAGCTATGTGGGCGGGGACATCGTTTCCGGACTAAGTTCTCTCGATTTCAACCGAAAATTGACCCTCTACCTTGACCTCGGCACCAACGGCGAAATTGTGATTGGAGATGGAAGCTGGTTCGCCGGATGCGCCTGCAGCTGCGGTCCCGCCTTTGAAGGCGGCGGAATCGCCTGTGGAATGCGAGCAATGCCCGGCGCCGTCGATAAATTCTGGATTACCTCGGAAGGTGAAATGAGGATGGATACCATCGACGATGAACCCCCGGCGGGCTTCTGCGGAAGCGGACTGATCGACCTGATGGCGGGACTATTCAAAGCGGGAATAATCGACAGCCGAGGCAGATTCCGGGAATCTGCCCCTCAGAGTAAAATCGTACTTCAAAGACGCCGAAAAGCCTTTCAAATACCGGTCGCCAGCGGTAAAATTCTAACCCTGAACGAAGCTGAAGTCGATAATCTCATCCGCACTAAAGGAGCGCTGATGGCGGGAATTCGCTGCCTGCTTAAAGAATTGTCCTTGGATATTGATAAGGTGGAAAAAATATTAGTGGCGGGAAATTTTGGAAAGCATCTGAATATGGAAAATGCGATAACTATCGGTCTATTGCCGGATCTGCCCAGGAAAAGATTTGAATTTATAGGGAATGCGTCTCTTAAAGGCGCCTATTTCGCTATAATGTCAGAGGAATACCGCCGCAAAGGGGAGGAATTATCAAGGCAAGTTACAAACATCGAGCTTTCCACACTTCCCGGCTATAACGATGAATTCATCGCCGCCTGCTTCCTGCCGCATACCGATTTGAACCTTTTCCCTTCTGCGCGCAGTAAAAGTTCCTCACTCTGAATCCAGCGGTTTCCTGATTATCTTGTCTTCTGCACGGTAGAATTGCCCATTATCGCCCGGCGCCAGCTGAGTTCGCGCTGAATCGATCTGAATACGCACCGGTGATTGAATTTTTTCCTTTATAATAACAACTGCGGGTAATGCCGCCTCACTCTCCATCTCCGTTTCCAACCTATTGTTTTCATCTCGCTTTTCCTTCAATATCACTTTCAAAGAAGGAACGGATTCCAACAACTGCTTAGACGCTGTCAACTGTTCGTGGGATATTTTGCGCTTATGAGAATACTTCTTTGCGAATCTGAGGAACATCAGTTCGGTGTTGGCGTATGTCAAGTCTTCCACTATCTCTTCGCTGAACAGGTTCTTCATTTTTCCCAGATCACCGTTAAGATAATCGATGAATTCCTGGTTTTCCCTTATCTTCATTTTTTTATAAGCCTTTATGCCGACCTGGATTTCGCTCATCACCTCGGACTCATCCATTTCGACCGCGTGGACTACCGCTTTGCGGGCGGCGATTATGGCTGAACCAACCACCATTCCGACTTCAACCTCTTCACCGTATATTTGAGTGTTTCTAACCGCACCCTTGACGCGGATTTTCCCTTTGGCGCTTAAAACAGACTTGTTGACTTTACTCCCAGTCTGAATATCCTTACTGGAAACAATCGAACCTTGATAGATGCTTCCTTGAATATAAATATCATCGGCGGCGTGAATCTTTGAATTAGGCAAAACATCGCCGTGAATATAAACCTCGCCTTCAGAAATGATGTTGCTATCAGGCAATAAATGTCCCTGCACTTCCACGCTGTCTTTGGTGACAATCTCCACCATCCGTGAAGATTCCACCACAACTAAAGGATCTATCCGTAATTGAATTTCACAGGGGTATGTCTGAATATACCCTAAATCTGAAATTCTAGTCTCTTCTTTTCGGACTACTACTACGCCGTCCTGCTCGGCGAAGATTTTCATCTTGTCGTCAGATAGTATTGTTCCCTGCCCGGCTTTCAAGGTGAAATCCCTTCCCTGCATCGATTTAATCTCTTCGCCGAAGAGATTCCTGCCAGGCTTTTCGCCCATAGTCCGTGGATGCTTTTGGCAGAGAATATCCCCCTTCTTAGCTTTGCGAGAGCTTAAAAATTCCTTCAGCCCCTGCCTATCGAATTGCATCTGAAAATTAAAATCCAATCGAGCGTCCTGGCCGACTTCAGGTAGCACCCCTTGCGCCAGCATAATATCCTCTATGGGATTTCCTTCCCTCGATAATAACTCAATCGTCTCCTTTAAAGCCTGATGATTAATAAAATCCGGCTTGATTTTATTTTGCTGCAGCAGCTCTAAAACCGCTTCTTGCGTATTGGGGGTACCCTTCTCACTAAAAGGAAAAACATCCGCCAAAAGAATCATATTCTCAATTGTGCGGCCAGTTCTTAATGTGGCTCCGCAGAACTTTAATATCGGTTTTCCGCTTGAAATTGTGGTGCGAATAATCTCAAGCAGGGCGATCAAGCCGTCCGGAAATACCCGCTTCTCTAATAACCTCTGATACCTGAGTTGACTGAACGGAATGTTGAATTCGACGGAAATCCTGTCCTTGATCTCTTTAAGCACCTTAGGAAGCTCAAATAAGTCGACATCATCCGACTTGAACACCACTTCCGCTTTAAAGGTGCGGTCATCTATCATCGAAATCTTGAACTTCTCTCTTTCCGTTGGAATTAACACTTAATTTCCTCGATAGTTATAATGCGTCTAACATAAAGAATCGGGCGCTGCGCCTCGTCCGGAACTTCACCCGGAAGAGGGGGGTCCCTTCGGGACAGTTGAATATATCATTGGTCACTGGTCATCAGTCATTCAATATTCAGCATTCAACATTCAACATTCAACATTCAAAATTCAGCATACAAAAATCAACAGACATAAA
>JABMRZ010000256.1 GCA_013202315.1 Candidatus Tariuqbacter arcticus
GCTCGGGATGACAACTTTGAGTCGCTTGACATCAGAAAGCTATAATGTTACTTCGATTTTAACTCGCAACCCGCAACTAAGCGCCTATTATAAATATAGAACATTGCGAGAGATGGACTCTTACAATGAAGATGTAAGAATCTACGCCTCATCCGGGACTTCGCCCGGAAGAGGGGGCTTCGCAGTTAGACACTCGACATTGGAAATTTAAAAGAGAAAGATTCACAGTAAATTAAGTAGTTCCTGTTGAAAAAGTCAAAATTTTAACATTCTAGTAAAAAAGAACAAGCGTTTTCTGAACTTCAAATCGAATTTCAGGCGCTTTTCACACAAAATCGATATAATTTTCTGAAAATATATTCACTTCCGGTCAAATGAAGTCGTTTTGGACATACCTATCCTGTTGTTTTCAATACATTAAGTTCTCAACCTGTTATTAAACAGTAAGTTGCGCCAATTTCCATATATTGTAGGTCAAAACACCCGGACAGACATAGCTTTGAAACGCTTCCCACCCCTTCTAAAGGCAGCGCTTCAATCCGAAATTGCGCAACAGATTGGAAATGTTCCCTTCGATGCCCGCCCGGAAACGCTGAAGTTCTTTGAACCACCGCGATTTCTGCCAGGCTTTGCGGGCAGCGCTGAGCTTGCCCGGCTTAGGAATGGAAACGAATTTGACACCTTTTTCACTGGCTGCCTTCTCATTGAGGGCGCTGAAGAACCGCCGATCCCCGGCAAGTTCTTCCGGAGCTTGTCCAAACAGACCGATATGCTCATCCAATACCTTGAGTAACATCGTGTTATCGCCGGGGTTGCCTCTGAAAATATTATGATGGGTTATCATGCCCGACCGTCCGGTAGCGAACAATATCTTGTGCCCAAATTCAGTCGGTGAACCGCTTTTGCCCCGGCAAATGATGTCGGTGTGTTCCTCAAAGATGGAAACAATTTTCTCCTCAGCGGGAACCTTTTCACCGTTCAGCACCCGCCGTTGGCATTGATTCACTGCTTGGCGAGCCAAAGGGATGAAATGTTCCAGCCCGGAAACCGCACCCTCGAGGTCATAATTGTCCGGGTCAGCTTCCCAAGCTTCTCGAATCCGGGGGAACACTTCCTCAGCCATATTGATGACCTCTTGGGTGACTTGCAGCAGGCTGCGATAAAGCTTGCGCCGTTTCTTGACTGCACCGGGACCTTTCTGCAGGACAATCTGATAGGCGCGCTTTTTTGCTCGGCGGGTGCGGTTGGCGAAATTAAAGTCTTTGATTCCCATGTCGTTACGGCAAAATGTCAGAATGCGGGTCAGAACCCGAACGCTGTCATTTAAAAGCCTGGCGTCAATCGGATAGACGATGTCGGTTTCCACCACACAGCAGTCCAGGCGCAGCGATTTGCCGTCTTCAACCGGTTTGCCGTCAGCGCCTTCGGTGGTTTGCGCCAGTTTCTTGACCATATCGTCAATCTGGTCGTAGGTCTCAGGGCGGATGCGGATGATCAGCTTCTCCAGAGCGCTGAAATGGGGTATGGGCACGAAACCGAAGCGGGTGAACCGGCGATAATCGATTGAATCATCGATTCGCTTGACAAGTTCCCGGTATGAATAGCCCTTCTTTTGTTTCAGGATGGCGGTGCGCAGGACTTGTTCGGCGGTAATTCCGGGACGCCCAATCTTGCTGTTGGGGTTAGCGTCAGTTTCTTTCAGCAGGTCGGCTGCCACCAGGTTCAGCGCTTGAGGGATGCTGTCTAAAATTTCGCTCATTTTCAGCAGTTCCGGGTCTGGGGTGAAAGTCCCTTTGGGCAGCCAATCCAAGAAATTCTGGTCGGGAATGGTGAGTTGAATTTCCTGCTTCAATCGCATTTTTTATACTCTCCGATTTTTATGTTATTGATATTTTACAACATAATATACGAAGATAATGCGAAAAAAGCAAGTTTTTATGTGATTAAATAACTGTTATTTTATGTGTTATGAATATTTCTACAGGAACTAAGTAATGAAGTAATAGTTCTGAAAAATTAGAAATATCGACAATTTTTTGTCGATGTTGGGGCAGTAAGCGCCTAACTTCACTTGACCAGCGCAATCTTCTGGGTTTGAATGTTGTTTCCGGCGGACAGTCTGACGAAATATATTCCGCTGGGGAGACCGCTTGCGTCGAATGTTGTCTGATGTTTTCCTGCAGGCTGGAAGCCGTCGAATAATCTACTGACCTCCCGCCCGGCGATGTCATATACTATCAGCTTTATATAGCTGTCAACTGACAGCTGATAGCTGATGGCTGATAGCTGATAGTTGTTAGCTGTTAGCTGTGAGCTGTGAGCTGTGAGCTGTGAAATGATTTCGATCTTGTTTTTTTTATCAGGGGCGGTTTTCCTGCACCCATTCTTTTACATATTCGATGGATTCGGCGGTGGGGGTGCCGGGGCCGAACAGTTTGCCGAGGCCCATTTTTCCCAGGGCTTCCATATCTTCCCGGGGGATAATGCCGCCGCCGGTGAGCAGGACATCGTCCAAGCCCTTTTCCAGCATAAGTTTATGCACGGCGGGGAAGAGGGTCATATGCGCGCCGGAGAGGATTGACAGTCCGATGGCGTCCACATCTTCCTGCAGGGCGGCTTCGACCACCATTTCCGGGGTTTGATGGAGTCCGGTGTATATCACTTCGAAGCCGGCGTCGCGGAAGGCGGCAGCCATTACTTTAGCGCCGCGGTCGTGTCCGTCGAGTCCGGGTTTGGCGATTAGGATGCGTATTTTTCGCTGCATAGTTATTCAAGAGTTATTTTATGGATAATTTCGCTAATTGACTACGATTATTGATAATGATACCTACAGGCAACGATAATTATTTCGTCATCGGTGGCTTGATATATAAGTCTATGTATGTTATCTATCCGCCGCGACCAACAACCTTTATATTGATATTTCAAGTGTTCCGGTTTCCCTATACCAGAGAAAGGACTCCTGCTGATATCGCGAATAAGATTAATGATTTTCCTATAAGTTTTAAGGTCGGTTTCCGCCCAGTAATTAAAATCCTCGAAACTATGTTTCAGAAAGACAACTTTTTTCATTCCAGTTCATCCAAGTTTACTTCATGGAGGTTCCGCCCCGCTTTTAAGTCTTTCAATGATTCATCCAACCTTTTTTTGTTTTCCTTGGATTTAAGCAAATATTCGGTTTCATCCTCGTATTCGCTCACGACTATTTCGATTTCGCGGTCTTTGAACTGGGCTTTTACGCTGTCGAGGAAACGCTTATCAATTTCATTGGCTTTTATTCTGTAAGTGGTATACATAGTGGCTCCTGTTATACTTGGAAATGTGTACAATTTTCAATAATTTGAATTCATATTTTTCGCTTAATGTCATTTGGGGTTTAGGGGTTGGGGGTTAGGGATTAGTTGTTGTTGGTTATTGGTTTTTGAACCGTTGATTTCGCTGAATGATGCTTATAGCGCTGATTTTTCTATCTGCGAAATCAGATATTATCAGTGTTATCAGCGGTTCGAAATTGCTCAATTTCACTTCCTTCCTATCACTTCTCGGATAGCCGTGAGTTCCGATAAAATTTGTTTTAGGATTGCCGGAACGGTTTCGTCCGAGGCTTTTTCGGCAGTTGCAGCCAGTTGGGGAGTACTGATTGCCTTGACTCGATCCATAATGGCGTCCTTCACGCTTTCGAGATCTCGGATCCCCCACATTTTCAATTCGGCGGAGGTGGTTTGAGCTCCGCTGGCGCCGGCGGTCTGCAGATGGATGGTTCCGATGTCGAAGATTCGCTGAACCGGTCCCTGGGTAACATCGACATTGGTGATTTTAGTGTAGGGGACATTGACCTGTTTGCGCCAGAACACACCCTTTTTCGCTCGGACGGAATCATCGCCGATTATATATTCCAGAGATTTATAGAAAGCCGGTATCCAAATCAGGTTCAGGATTAAACAAACTGCGAATGCGGCGCAAATCAATCCTATTATGAGGTTGGCGGGATACTCGAGCAGAAATGCTGCGGCTAATCCGCACGCCAAGGTCAGCAGGAATGTCATAATCCATTCCAATATCCACAGGGTTCGCTGTTCTTTTTCCGGTTTTGTTGCGATGGGTTCCATTTAAGATTCTCCTTCTGTATATTAGTTATTCGCAGTTAGCATTGGAAATTGTAAATTTAAAAGAGAAGGATTCACAGTAGATGAAGTAATGAAGTAATAATTCTGAAAAAGTTAGTCCGCTGTACAGCGGACCGATAATTTTTTGTCGATGTTGACATAATAAGCGCCCAATCCCCAAATCCCAATTCCTAATTCACAATTCCCAATATCACAAACTACTGCTAATACCCTATATTCCGCAAAAAATCATTCCTGACGGAGAATTCA
>JABMRZ010000257.1 GCA_013202315.1 Candidatus Tariuqbacter arcticus
CCATGGTTTCGTATTGCGAATATCGTATCGCGTATTGCGTTAGAGTTTCTTAAAGCCTGGAGCAGAATGAAGTATCACACGCCTTTAGCTCTCTTGATTCCCGCTTTCGCGGGAATGACAAAGGGGGGCGAATTGCTTGAGAATCGAAACTTGCATATCGAAACTCGCAACTAATTTCAATTTAATCATATCGTTAATTTTTTATCAATGTCAGTTCAGTAAGAGCCTAACTCCAAATTCCCAATTCCTAATTCCTAAGCCCCAATTCCCAATTCCTTAATTCACATTCTCTCCGGCGCGCTCACCCCCAATAAATCCAGCCCGTTGAATAACACTATCTTGACCGCCCGGCACAAACCCAGCCTCGCCGCACTCAACTCCTTGTCGCCGGTAACTACCCGATGTTTCTGGTAGAAGCGGTGGAAGCTGTAAGCCAGTTCCCCCAAATACATAGTGATGCGCGGCGTTTCCAGGTTCCTCCCGCAGCTTTCGACCACCATCGGATACTGCGCCAATTTACGCATCAAGTCGAACGCTTCCTTCTCTTTCAGCAAATCCCAATCCGGTTCTCCTGAAACGCCTTCACCCTCGGCAAAGCGCTCGATGCTGCATATCCGGGCGTGCGCGTATTGGACATAGAAGACCGGATTCTCTTCCGTTTCCTTCACCGCCAAGTCGAGGTCGAAATCGAGGTGCGCCGACGCCTTCCGTTGCAAGAAGAAGAACCTCGCCGCATCGACTCCCACTTCTTCCAGCAAATCGTCCATAGTGACCATTTCCCCCGCCCGCTTGGACATCGTCACTTTTTCGCCGCCGCGAATCAAATTCACCTGTTGGGCAATGATGACCGTGAAAGTTTCCGGCGGATGCTCCAGCGCCTGCAACGCCGCCTTCATTCGGGGGATATATCCGTGATGGTCAGGTCCCCATATATCGATCAGCCATTCGAAATCGCGGTCATATTTGTCCTGATGGTAAGCGATATCTGGCAAGAAATAAGTAGGCCTACCATCGGAAGTCCAAAGCACACGGTCTTCATCATCGCCCCAAATTGTAGATTTGAAGTATGTTGCACCGTCTTTTTCAAATGTTAAACCTTTATTCATTAACGCATAGCTGACTTCAATATGCTTTTTATATACTCTAACTAAAGACTCAAAATACCATCGATCAAATATTACGCTAAACCTTCTTAATATATAATCTTGAAACTTAATATTATCGCGCACTGCAAAAAGTCCTGCATGATTCCTGTCTTGCTCTGTCAGTTTATTCCAATTAACAGTTTGAGTAGGGGTATATTTTTTTGCAATTCTATAAATATATTCTCCTTTATAGCCATCTTCCGGGAATTCAATTCCTTCAATACTATTCAACTCCGCATACCTCGCTATCACCGATTCCCCTAATTTTTCAATCTGCATCCCCGCATCATTCACATAGAATTCGCTTTCCGCTCGGTAGCCGCAGGCGTTCAATATTCGTTTGAGGCTGTCTCCTAAAGCCGCCGCCCTTGCCGACACGATATTCAAGGGACCGGTCGGATTGGCGGAAACAAATTCCAGATTAACCCGCTTTCCTTTGCCGATATCGCATCGACCATAATTTTCACCGGCGGTTAAAATTTCCGCCGCCAGCCTCAACAGATAAGCGCGGCTGAAGGTGAAATTGATGAAACCTGCTCCCGCAGTCTCGACCCTTTCCAAATAATCCGAATCGACCTTAAATGCGCGGCATATCTCTTCGGCAATCTTCCGCGGGGAAGATTTCAACCGTTTGGCGAGCAGGAAAGCGATATTGGTCGACAGATCACCGTGTTCGGGATTGCGGGGATTTTCCAAACCGATTTTCACATCTAAACCCGCCAAGGAAGACGATATTGCTTCCTGAATATGTTCCTTAATGTTTTTCAAATTACTCTTAAGATGATTTTTACCATGGAGACACTGAGAAAAGATAATTATAATAAACGAATTTAATAGTTGCGTATAGATATCATTCCGGTTTGATTGGAATCTATTTTTCTGGATTCCCGCTAAAAGCATGCGGGAATGACATTTGATTAGTATTCGAATATTGTAAATAGTGATTTGCGCAATGAATTATTTCGCTCATTATAATATTAGGCGCAAGTTTAAGGTATCTGTTCCCAAGTATAGACAAAATTGCTGTTGTTTTCGTGCTTTGGGGCGCCGTACCGACTATCCGGGTTGAAAATAGCGGCAACGCGAGTCTGCTTACCGATAATTATAATGTATTTGTGAAAATGCCGCGAAACAAGCCTTCTTTTAAGGGATTATTTGCTCTCGTAATGTTTGGCTTCAGCTTCGCCCCAAAGCCGTTCAATGGAGTAAAATTTTCTCACTTCCGGCAGGAACAGATGCACCACCACATCTGTGAAATCTATCAGCACCCATCGGAGATTATCATAGCCTTCAATATGAAGCGGTCTAACCCCTTCTGAGGCTGTCCCTTCCAAAATATAATCCGCCACCGCCATCAAATGCACATCCACCGCCCCTGAAGCGATAATGAAATAATCGCAGACCGTGGTCATCTGCCTGACATTTAAAGTAACCACATCTAAAGCTCGTTTTTCCAGCGCCAGGCGGACTATTTTCTCAGTAAGCTGTTTTGAATCCGTGTCTGTTTCCTGAATTTTATCGAATGCGCCTTATTGTTTTCATCGATACAATACTAATACTTTGAATATAAATAATCTGTTCCATACAATCAAGTTATAACTGGAAGAGATTTATCGAGATTAATTCAGCGGAACTAATAATCACCGACCAAACGCTGAAAAAAAACCGGGCGGCAATTCATCCGCCGCCCGGGCTATTAAACTTGGCGGGAGCGTGTGAGGATCGAACTCACCGCGGACATTATTAGTGCCCGCCAGCGGGTTTGAAGCCCGTGAAGCACGCCAGTGCCCATCCGCTCCCCTATTATCAACCCTAAATATAATAAATTTTTCCGAAATATGAAAGTCTATCCGGTAAAAAAATTAAATTTGGAATACACCCCTCATCTCACATTATTGGCAAATACTTCTCTAATTCATATTGAGATACAATACTACGGTATCTGTCCCATTCTATCTGCTTGTTATCAATGAGCTTATTGAACACATGGTCGCCCAGGACTTCCTTCATTAAATCGCTCTTTCGCAATTCCTGAACCGCTTCAAAGAGGTCGCCAGGCAAAGCGCCGATATTATGGTTGCGAAGGTCTAATGGCGACATAGTGTAAATGTTCTCTTCCACCGGGGGAGGCAGCTCGAGATTCTCCCGAACACCCTTCATCCCCGCCCCAAGCATCGCTGAAAACGCTAAATAAGGGTTGCAAGCCGGGTCGGGAATCGCCATCAAATCGCTTTCGTGAATCCGGGCGAATCCTTCCACCGATGAACCATCGAAACCCATACCCGATTCCATCGCCCCCGGCAATTCGCGGGGAGTTATAGCGAACCCCCTCAATTGACCCAGAATATCGGTGAACCACAAGCGAATTATGGTTATCTTCTCATTCTTCACAACTTTCAATACTTCTTCAATGGTCATACATATACCATACTAATATTTGTTTAATGCTTTATTCCAGATTACAAACAGCAGCTTTACCATCCTCAATATCTTATATCTTATTTCTTATCACTTATATCGTCACTTCAATTGTTCCCCCTTTACCCTCGACTACCTTGCCAATCTCCACCACCCAATCTTCCTCGCCGCGCTTTTTAACTTCGTCCAGGAATATTTCCACCTTTTCCGGCGCGACCACGACCAATAAGCCTCCCGATGTTTGCGCATCGCAAAACGCTATCTGCATCTCTAAGGAGACATTTTCGCCGAAGGTTACCTTACCTTCCAAGAAGGTTTTATTATTGAACGACCCCCCGGGGACCGTGCCCATCCTGATACACTCATACGCCTTCTCTAACACCGGCACCTTTTCAGCATGAATCAACAGGCGCACACCGCTCGCTTCCGCCATTTCCCAAGCGTGCCCCAGCAGTCCGAACCCGGTAACATCGGTGGCGGCGTGAGCTTGGGCGGCTATCATCGCTTCGGCAGTGGCGCGGTTCAACTTACGCATTATTTCGATGCACTCGCGGGCGTCATCATCGGTCGCCTTCCCCGCCCGCACCGCGGTGGTAATCACCCCGGAACCCAAGGGCTTGCTGAGAAAGATTTTATCGCCAATCACCGCTCCAGCGTTAGTGATGATTTTATCGGGATGAATCACCCCGGTTACCGACAAACCGTATTTCAGCTCATTATCCTTAATGGTATGACCGCCGACGATGGAAATCCCCGCTTCTTTAGCCTTGGCGTAGGCTCCGCGCAGGATATCGGTCATCACTTCCAAGGGGAAAGTTCCCTGGGGAAATCCCATTATATTCAATGCGCATAACGGCTCGCCTCCCATCGCATACACATCGGAGATGGAATTGGCGGCGGCGATTTCACCGTAATGATACGGATTGTCCACCACCGGAGTGAACACATCAACCGTCTGAATCAAAGCAATGTCGTCGCTTAATTTCACCACACCTGCGTCATCGGCGGTGTTGAATCCGACTAAAACTCTCGGATCGTCTATCGGAGGGAGCGCTTCCAGCACTCTGCCCAAATCTTGGGGACCCATTTTCGACGCTCAACCGGCGCAGGCGACTGCGGTAGTCAGCCTTATCTCTTTTTTATCCTGGTTCATAATACAATTCAAATCTTTATATTTGTAGATATTTATATTTCACAATACTCGAAACTCGCAGCTTGCAGCTATCCTTCTTCCCGCAGCACTCTCACATCCCCAATCCGCTTGGTCAGCCCGATTTCATCGAAATGATTAAGTATGGGAGTGGTGAATTTACGGGTGCTGTTCAGTTTCTCCCTTAGTTCGTAGAACTTGGCTTCGCCCTTTTCTCTGATGGTGTCCAGCACGATATTTCGAGCTTCTTCGATGCGGTCGGAATGGAAGATGAGCGCTTTGCCCAGCCTGACCCCCAATTCGACCAATATTCCTGACTCGACCATCCCGGTCACCACATTCCGCACTTCTCCCGGCTTCTCCGCCCCCAGCTTCACCACTAATTCCTCGAATTCAGGTGTGACGAACTTCGCCTCATAGTATATCTTTTCAATCCGCTCTTTCAGTCTTTCCTGTTCAGGGGTGAACTCGATGGCATGGCCGGCGATGAAAATCCGTTCCTTCCTGATCCCGATTTCGCCTTTATCAGCCATTTCATTCAGCAGCGCATTGAAGAAGCCGTTTTCCGCATGGGGAAACATCTTCATTTTTAATTCGGATTTCTTTATTCCCTGCCGCAGAGGATTTTCGGCGTGGAAATCGCGCAGGAACCGCTTGAGCGCTTCCTCGGTATCGCCGAATTCTTCGGCGTGAACATAACCGGCGTTAGCGCCTTCCCCAAATTTAGTCAGCCGGTTCTTCTTCACCAGCAGAGCCAGTACCTCTTCCGCCTCTTCCATCGAAAGCGCCCGCTCCTTGGCGACAACTTCCACCGTGAATAATCGCTGGGGATTATCTTTCAAGTGGAATTCCACCACCTTTTCCGGGTCGGCGTCGGCGATTGTTTCTAAAATCTCTATCCTCTCATCCTGGAGATACTTCAACTTCTGCGGATGAGTTTCCAAAATGGTCCCGCCGCCGATGGTGCGCCCCGGCGAATAATCGCGGATGACGAAAGCGTCCCCCACATCGGGAGCGATCTGGCTCTCCAGCCTGAATTGAACGATAGTCTCCGTCCCCGGATAAATGTCCCCCTTCTCCAAATTCACCACCCGGCACAGTATTTCCGCCGTGCCCAAATGAAGCCTCACCCGCGTCCGGTTCTTCAAAGGTTTCTTGCAGGATGGAAGGTATTGCAGCTTTGCGTTCAGCATATAGGTCGGCTGGAAATATCCTGGAGCGGTCAGAATATCCCCCCGCTGAATTTCGTCCACATCCACTCCCATAAGATTAATCGCCACCCGCTCACCTATCCGGCACTCTTCGCGCGGTTTATTGTGCACCTGCAGTTTTTTCACCCGCAAAGTCTTCCCCTGCGGGAGCAAATCCACCTTCTCCCCCGGATGAATTCTACCGGACAATACGGTTCCCGCCACAATCGTCCCCGCGCCTTTGATGGTGAAAACCCGGTCAATCCACAGCCGGAATATCCCCCTATCCGCTCGCGCCGGCAGCTTTTCAGCCATATCCAAGATAGCCAGCCTCAATTCGGGAATTCCTGCCCCGTTCACATTGGAGATCGGAAAAATCGGAGCATCCTTCAAAAAAGAACCCTTCACCAATTCCCGGATATCCTCCATTACCATTTCTACCCACTCTTCCTCTACTAAATCAACCTTAGTTAAGGCAATCAATCCATTGGGAACCCCTAAAAGCTGGAGTATTTCAAAATGCTCCTCGGTTTGAGGCATAATCCCGTCATCGGCGGCTACTACCAAAACCCCTATGTCCAGGGTCGAAACCCCGGAAAGCATATTCTTGATGAATTTCTCATGCCCCGGCACATCGATTATGGTGATGTCATCCCCCAAAAACGCGAATCCCAGGTCGGTGGTCATCTGCCGCTCCTTCTCCTCCTTCAACCGGTCAGGGTCGTATCCGGTGAGGGATATGATGAGCGCAGATTTTCCGTGATCTATATGTCCTGCGGTTCCAATAACTGTGTGACGCATTATTCAATTCCCGCACTAACGATTGGCAGCTTTCCAACGTATTTAACCAAATAATGTACAACATTCAATAATTCCAATCAAATTATTACTGTAAAATATCAATAATTCCGTAGATTATGCTATCCTGAATTATTCATAAAAATGCAGCTTTGCTTATTAAAAGCAGACAAATTACTTTTCAGTATAGGTTTAAAATCAACGCAATCATCATATCCATCAGTTAAAATCGACGATTCATTTTCACTTCAACTCCGATAAATTCTAACCTTTACTCTTGACATTGTTAATGGTATGTGTTATTTTGAAAAATAGATTGAAATCGACACTTTATGTTAACATACAGCCACCGCCGAACCCCGCAATGTTAGTTTTATCTGAAAATATCGACCATAAATTGAGAGAGAGGAATAATCGCTCGATTATACCTCTAATCCTCATAACATCCTTATTAATTGGAATATACGGCTGTGATGTCCCCCGCAACAACCCCTTTGACCCTTGGGGAACGAATTACAGTCCATCCACCACTATGAGCGAAGATGAATACCAAGTCTCAGTTTACTCCTGTCATGAAAACCTCTGGTACCCCGGCGAAATCTATCGGCTGCATATAGAAGCGGAAATTTACCTGCCGCTCCCGATCGATTCCATAAAAGCAGTCTATCAAGATTCAATCTGCTATCCCTTGTACTTCTATCTCTTGGGAGATATGAGCTCCATCTGGAAAACTGAAATTCTGGAAGATTACCTCCCTGGCGGCGAAATTTACAGTCTGTTGGGAAATCCATTCAATTTGGAAGTATATTTCACCAATGGTTCCATTCGATTTTCATCCGATTTCTGGCTGGCGAGGGTCATTGAATACATTCCCCAAACTAGAAGTCCCGGCGCCGGTGAAATCACAGATAGTTATCCCCTGCTTGAATGGGAATTGGCGGAGTTGAACTTCCCCTTCACCTATACGCTGAAAGTTATGAAGAATGAAGCTGGAATCTCACAGCTTTTCTGGTCGGTGGAAGGCATAATCGATACGGCTGCCTCCTATCAAGTCGATACCCCGCTTCAAGATGGCGCCCATCTCTGGACTGTAACCGTTGTCGATGACTATAATAATCAATCCACTTCAAACGAAGCCGCATTCATTGTCTACAATGAACCTATCCCCTAAATATGTCGAGAGCCTGCTAAGCATCTCCCAGACTCTGCTTAGCTGCAAAGACCCGGAAATTCTCTTTCAGAAAATCCTGCAAATCGCTATGGAAACCCTGAACGCCGAAAGGGGCTTCCTAATCCTTTACCATGGCGAGGAGGTCGGCTTCAATGTCCGCGCCGTCAGCGATGAGAAAGAATCCATCTCCAACCTCACTGAAATCTCACAAGGCGCGGTGGAAATGGTTACTCGATCCGGCGAACCCCTTTTAACCAAAGACGCCAGCGCTGATCCGAGGTTTTCCGGTCGAAAATCGGTGATACTCCACGGCATCCGCTCCGTCGCCTGCGTGCCCCTGAAAATCGGCGAAGAAGTCCGCGGGGTAATGTATATGGACAGCCGGGGGCGGCAAGACCTGTTCACTTACGACACCATCCATTATCTGACATTAATCGCCTCCTACGCCGCCCTGGCGATAGATAACGCCCTCGATTACAATAAACTCAAGGAAGAAAACCTGCGCTGGGCGGGCGAAATACACCGCTCCTACGGCTTCCCCGGCATCATCGGCGAAAGTCCCGCTATGAAGCGGGTCTATGACCTTATAGCGCGCATTCTCAACGCCGACCTCCCCGTCCTCATAACCGGCGAATCGGGGACCGGCAAGGAACTCGCCGCCCGCGCCATCCACTACAATTCTCGCAGAAAAGATCACCCCTTCATAGCGCTCTTCTGCGGGAATTTGTCGCCTGAACTGCTCGAATCCGAACTATTCGGACATACCAAAGGGGCATTCACCGGCGCTGTCGCCAACAAGAAAGGATTGGTCGAACAGGCGCATGGCGGCAGCCTGATGCTGGATGAAATCGCCGACCTCCCACCCGCCATCCAGGCAAAACTACTCCGTTTCCTGCAGGAATCCGAATACCGCCCCGTTGGCGACAATGTTACCCGGAAAGCCGATGTCCGAATAATCGCCGCCACCAACAAGGAGATGAAGACCGAAGTGGCGGAGAAGCGCTTCCGCCCAGACCTCTACTGGCGGCTAAATGTCCTCACAATACAGCTCCCTCCGCTCAGCGAAAGGCGGGAAGATATTCCCCTGCTGGCAGCCAATTTCCTCCGAAAATATGGCGAAAAAGTTGGAAGAACGGATATCACCATCAGCAAAGAAGCTCTGAAAATCCTTCAAGACCGTAACTGGCCCGGAAATGTGCGCGAACTCGAAAATGCGATAGCGCGGGCGGTAGTCTTCGCACAAGAATCGCGAATCACTCCCCAATTCCTGTTCCTCGATGACGATGACTTCAACGCCCCCGCTCCGATGGAAGACGACAGCGACCCCACCCTGAAATCCGCCATCCGCAGGCATACCCTGAAGATTCTCCAACAAAGCGGCGGCAACCGTTCCGAAGCGGTCAGAAGACTCGGAATCTCCCGCAGGTATCTATATAACATTTTGGAAGAAATTCGCGCTGAGGGGATTGAGTTTTGATTTCTATGAGCGATAAATACAGCGGCGCTGCCGAAATCTCCTCCGGGCAGTTGACTAAACTGGTCAAAGCGCGCCATAAAATCCTCGACAGGCAAGTCCTGCTGAAAATCCTCCATCGATACCTAATCGAAGACGAAGATATTACTATCCGCTTTAAAAGAGAAGCCAAAATCGCCGCCAGCATCGATCATCCCAATGTAGTTAAGGTATACGATTGTGGTGAGTTGGACGATTTGCCTTACATTGCAATGGAATGGATTGAAGGGGAAAACCTCTACCAATATATCAGCAAATTCAGAGGTAAGCGGGAAATCCCCGTAGCCGAAGCCCTTACTATCATCGCCGCCGCTCTCAGAGGGTTAGCCGCCATCCACAAATGCGGGGTCATCCACCGCGATTTAAAGCCGGATAATGTGATGATAAATGAAGAGGGTGAAATCAAACTTACCGACTTCTCCCTCGCATTCAGCGGCAAGATGTCACGCATCACCAAACACGGCGATCTGGTCGGCTCACCCGCATATATCGCTCCGGAAGTGATAGCCGGCGAAGAACCCTCACCGAAATCTGACCTCTTCGCCGCCGGACTCATATTGTGGGAATTGCTGACGGGTGAAAATCCCTTTGAAACCGATGATATTTTCCAAACACTCCAGCGCGTCCAGGAAACTAAACTCCCCGACATCGACGAAATTCGCCCCGGTTTGTCGGAACAACTGAAAAGGATTCTCTACACTCTCCTCACCCGCAGCCCTGATGAAAGACCGGCTTCCGCAGAAGAAGCGTTCGTTGAAATCACCGCCCTCCCTGAATATCCCAAAGAGGCCGCCAGACATTCGCTCAGCAAGCTCCGCATTCCCACTCCCCTTCCTTTAAGAAAAGAGGGCTCAGCTAAGAAATTACCAATTGCCTTGTTCTCCGCATTGATAGCGCTGGCTATGGGCATAGCGATTTGGTTCTGGCTTCACCAAGGACCCTCCGCGGATTCAAGCGAAACGGAATTCACCGTCATAGATTCGACTCAAGCCGCCGCTGCCGATATCCGGGAACAATTCACTACCTCAGATACGATTTCATCCATCGCAAAAGTCGACAGCGCTTTCGCTTTAGAAGAGGCAACGGAGTCGCCCGTTAGCGCTGATCTCCAACTTATCGAATCGCGCCCCACCACAACGCCCCCAGTGGAAGAAATGCAAATCTCTCCCGAAAGCAAGGATGTAACAGAAACGGAAAATGAATCACAAATTGCGCTCAACGAGGATTTGACGGTGAATGACGAGCTCATCCCCGAAACAGTCGATCACCCCGTCGATGAGACATCTTTAGTCGATTTCAACATCACCCCCTGGGCGCGAATTTACATCGACGGTCAGTTCAAAGGGGACAGTCCGCTGGGTTATCCGCTGGAAGTCGATTGCGGGGAACATTGGCTGGTGCTTGACAATCCATATTTTCCCCGATTGGAATTTTATTTCAGCGTCGCCGCCGCAGAAACGCTGCGCCTGGAGAAGAACCTTTTCGACTATATAGGGCAGGTCAAATTTGATGTTCAGCCCTGGGGATATATCACCATCGACAGCACTCAATTGGGAACTTCACCCTTGCCGCGCCCTATTTACTTATCCCCGGGTGATTATTTCATCACTATCGAACATCCCAATTTCCCCCGCTACGAAAGGAACCTGATGGTACGAGCCGGGGAAAAAATCAGCCTGGTAGTCGACCTATCCAAACCCATTGAAATACCCGCCCAGGTTTTAGATAAATAGCCTAACCCGGACGAGCCGGAACAAAATTATAAATTCGAAATTCGAAATACGATACAAATTCAA
>JABMRZ010000258.1 GCA_013202315.1 Candidatus Tariuqbacter arcticus
ATAAAATCAGGGAATTAATCGTACCGAGCAATTATTTTTGTCGCTCAGTATAGTAGAGACAGTGCACCTTTCTTCAAGGATATTGATAATGATGGGGACTATGATTTATTTGTTGGATCAGGTTATATCAGTTTTTATGAGAACATTGGGACGCCAGATTCTGCACAATTTGTTTTTATTGAAGATTTAGCTGCCATTATGGGTGGGTATGCTACTCCAACTTTAGTAGATATCGATAACGACAATGATTACGATTTATTCTCTGGAGCTTGGGAAGGCGAAATCTGGTATTACCGGAACGAGGGGGACAGCGCCAACTACGATTTCGTCTATGTGACGGACAATTATATGGGGATAGATGTTGGTGATCACAGCGTTCCCTATTTCTGCGACATCGATGATGACGGGGATTATGATTTGTTCGTGGGGAAGGGGAATGAAGACCCGGCAATGGGTATGATTCTGGGCTATGGGGATGTGAAATATTATGAGAATGTGGGTGACGCTCAGAATGCGGACTTCGTTATGAGGCGGGAGAATATCTGCGCTTTGACAGTAGGCAAATCGGCTTATCCCACCTTTGCCGACATAGATAGTGATGGTGATTACGACCTTTTCATTGGCGAAGGGAGAGCCAACATCGATTTTTTCCGCAACATCGGAACGGCGGATACTCCTTCGTTTGTGTTTGAAGATGAGTTTTTCGGGGATACTTTTTACGGCTATCAAGCCTACCCGACTTTCGGCGATTTGGATGCAGATGGTGATTTGGATATGATTGTGGGAGGGGGAGTTGGTTTTATGTCGCAGGTAGAAGTATACGAAAATATCGGCACGCCGGAGGAGCCGGAAATGGAACTTGAGAATGACAATTTATTGGGAAACCTGCAAGGAGCCTTCACTGAACTTGTAGATATAGATGGCGACAATGATTTAGATTTATTCTTGGGTGAAACTCCCGCTGGCGGTGGTAGCCGTCTACGATATTATAATAATATTGGCGATTCGAGCAGGTATAATTTTATTTTAGATACAGTGTCATATATTAATGAATATTTTTATCCGTTACGGCCGAGATTTTATGATATGGATGACGATGGTGATTTTGATCTCTTTGTAGGTGAAGGCGGACGGACATTATACTATGAGAATACAGGTTCAGCCGTTAATCCAAACTTAGTATTAACTGAAGAGTTTTTTGCTGGTATAGAGTATGAAGCCGGTTCGTGCTATCCGTGCATAATGGACATAGACAATGACGACAAACCGGATTTATTTACCGGTCGTTTATGGGGGGGTGTGCGATATTACCACAATGTAACAGTTGGCGTGAATGATGACCCTTCCTCAGTCAATCCCACCTCTTTTTCCCTGCAAACACCATACCCCAATCCATTCAATGCCGCAACCCTTATTCCCTATGAACTGCCTTATAATTCATATGTTACAATTGAGATTTATAACATATTGGGGCAGAAAGTTTCAACTTTAACCGAAGGTGTGCTCAGCGCGGGGAGTTGGAAATTATCCTGGGATGCTACTGGATTATCCAGCGGATTGTATTTCTGCCGATTCAAAGCTGAGCAATTGGAGGGCGGAAAGCGTTATGATGCGGTGAGGAAGCTGCTATTGGTAAGGTGAATGTTGGAAAATATCTTAGGGGGCGCGGCAACCGCGCCCCTACTAATAACGGAGAAGAAAGATGAAAATATTATTGATTCTATTATTCACCACCGCCCTGCAATGAAATAATAAGTTGTAAGCCTACAGTATCCACTTTAAGGATATAAAACAACGAGTTACAAAACCAAATTGTGTAGTAAGAACTTGATATACACGGAAACTAATTTTAAATTAATGCGTAGAATATATAAGCTGCTTATTATTGTTTAAATTTTAACAGGAGTATCGATGAACGACTATATCTATATGGATAATAATGACACCACCCCCCTGCTGCCGGAGGTGTTCGATGCGATGAAGCCCTATTTTATGAATAAATTCGGCAATCCCGCTTCTCTGCACGCTTTGGGCTTGGAAGCGGAAAACGCCATAAACGACGCCCGCCACCGCTTGGCAGTGCAAATCGGCGCCGCTGATGATGACGAAATCATCTTCACTTCAAGCGCCACCGAAGCCAATAACTTCGCCCTCTTCGGCTTCGCTTATGAAAATCTGAGAAAAGGCAGGCATATAATTTCCAGCAAGGTTGAACATAATGCGGTCATAAATCCCCTGAAGCGCCTGCATTCAGAAGGCTTCGATGTAACTTTCATTCCCGTAGATGGTGAAGGATTCGTCGACCCGGACGATATTGCCCGGGCCGTCCGATCCGATACGACTCTTGTTACCATCATTCACGGCAATCACGAGATCGGCACCATCCAGGACATCCCCGCCATCGGTAAAATCTGCGCTGAAAAAGGGGTCGTCTTCCACACCGATGCCGCCCAAAGTTTCACTAAAGTACCCATTAATGTGATAGATGACAACATCCATTTGATGTCCCTGAACGCGCATAAATTCCACGGGCCCAAAGGTGTTGGTTTGCTTTACCGCCGCAAGGGCATCAAGCTCCGCAAATTGATGGAAGGCGCTCCACAGGAGAACAACCTCCGCCCCAGCACCGAGAATGTCCCCGGTATCATAGGCTTCGCTGAAGCGGCGGATATCGCCTTCGCGGAATACGAAGAGAACAACGCTCATATGATTGCCCTGCGCGATAGTCTGATCGATGAACTGCTGGAAATCCCATATACCAAGTTGAACGGTCCCCCCGGCAACCGGCGTCTGCCCACCAATGTGGACATTACCTTCAGCTATATCGAAGGTGAAGCGATTCTGATGCACCTTTCCCAGCGGGGGATATATGTGTCTTCCGGCAGCGCCTGCTCTTCCAAAGCGCTTACCCCATCCGTAGTGCTAACCTCCATCGGCTTAAAACACGAACAGGCTCACGGCGCAATCCGCTTCTCCCTCTCGAAACTCAACACTATGGAAGAAGTCGACCGGGTGGTCGATGCGGTGAATGAAGTGGTCGAACTCCTCCGTTCAATGACCGCTTTCATCCCCGAAGAACATTCCGAAGTCGAAGGGACCGGTCATACTTTCTATAAAAAAAAGAAGGAAGAGAATTTATGATAAAAAATAGTTATAGAAACTCATAAAGGGAATGGATTAGTTCATTCCCTCTTTTTATATTTACAACCAGCGACTTAATTAATCTGGTTATGCACTCTGCTCAGCAAACACCGTCCATTCTTTATAAGTATCCCAATTATTGGTAATGAAGATACAAAGATTCACAGCAGATTAAGCGAATTAAGCAGATATTTATCATAGAGTAGGGAACGCAGATCTGCGTTCCCTACTCTATGATAAATATCTGCTTAATTCG
>JABMRZ010000024.1 GCA_013202315.1 Candidatus Tariuqbacter arcticus
ACTTCATTACTTTAATTACTGTGAATCCTTCTCTTTTGAATTTCCAATTCTAACTGCGAAGCCTCCTCTTCTGGGCAAAGTCCCGGACGAGGCGTAGATACTAATATCCCAATATCCCAATATCCTAATATCCTTACAATTTTGAATTATGAATAAACTGATTAAAATCCTCGACGATAAAACCGTCAGCCAAATTGCGGCTGGCGAAGTGATTGAAGCCCCTTGCGCTGTAGTGAAAGAACTGACCGAAAATTCGCTGGACGCCGGTGCTTCATCGATTACCATCGCGGTGGAAAAAGGGGGAAAGGAACTAGTCCGGGTGAGCGATAATGGAATCGGGATGTCCGCCGATGACTTGAAAATAGCCTTCAAGCGGCATTCCACTTCCAAAATTAGAAGCGCAGACGATTTGGTCTCCGTTGCTACCTTGGGCTTCAGGGGCGAAGCTTTAGCCGCCATCGCATCCGTCTCCCAGATCGAAGCGCTCGCCAAAATGACCGGCGAAACAGAAGGATACCGCATCCTTATCCAAGAAGGCGAACAAATTGAATTCGCACCCGCCGGATGCGCCGAAGGAACCGAAGTCACCGTCCGAAATCTGTTCTTCAATACACCGGTGCGAATGAAATTTCTCAAGTCGGACAGTAAGGAAGCCGATAAATGCTTCCGAATGTTCAAAGGGATGGCTCTATCCAATCCCAATGTAGAATGGAAATACTTTCAGGATGGCAGGATGAGAACCCGCCTCCCCCTTGGAACACTGCGAGAAAGAATCGCCGATTTGATGAATATAGGTTTCCTTGAAGGATTGGCCGAAGTCGATTACCGCGAAGGCGCTATGAATTTAACCGGCTTCATCGGCGATAAATCGCATACCCGCCGCAGCCGGGAACAGCAGTTCTTCTTCCTCAACGGCAGATTGATTAACCTGGGAAAGTTCAACTATATCTTTAAGGATATTTACAGCGGTCCCATGGATTCGGGCGAATATCCAGTGTATATCCTCTTCTTGACTATGGAAACCGGCGAAGTGGATGTGAATGTCCATCCCACCAAGAGCGAAGTTCGATTCCGGCACCAGGGCTGGGTGGGGGGATTCCTCCACCGGGCGCTGACCAAAGCTTTGGGAACGGAAGATTTGATGAAGCCGGTTCCGCATAGCTTTCGGAAAAACGGGGAGTATAGTGAGCGTTCACCAACGCAGGAGAAAAAATTACCCATCACCCCGGCGGAATACGGTCTTATGTTTGAAAAGGATTCCGCTCATACTGCGGCGGGTCCCGGCGGCGCGGATATCCCCCATTCGGAAAATGCGGAGGAACGATTGGTGCCCCGCGCCCTGTTCCAACTGCATCGGAAGTATATCGTGGCGCAGGTCAAGACCGGATTAGTCCTCATCGACCAGCATGCGGCGCACGAAAGGATATTATATGAACAGGCGCTGAAAACGCTGGTCTCCGGGAATGCGCCCTCCCAGAAATTGATATTCTCCCGCGGTTTCGACCTTGCGATGGGAGAGGAGGAATCGTTCGAGGAATTGCTGCCCAACCTGCGGAAAATGGGTTTCGATGTGAATCAATTGGGTCCCCGGTCTTATCAAATCGAAGCGGCCCCGGCGGGACTGAAAGTGTCCGATGAAATCAGACTGGTTAGGGATATTTTCGATTATTACCGCGAAACCGGTGAAAAATGGTCGGATGCGGCGGAGAAAGCCGCCGCCGCCTTCGCCTGCAAAGCGGCGATAAAATCGGGGGATGAACTCACACCCCAAGAGATGGTGGCGCTGATCGAAGCGCTGCACCGCACCGGAATGCCCTTCGCCTGCCCCCACGGAAGACCCACATATATTCAATTGAAAATGGAAGAATTCGACCGCCGCTTCGGCAGAACATAGAATAATAAGCTTCTTCACTATATCGTGTGGGCAATAAAATCTAATTAACCGCGAATGAACCACGAATGAACACGAATAAAAAAGATTTCACCTGGCAAGAAACTGATTCGTAACCGTTGAAATATTAAGATGATGCTGAATAACTGAAGGAAATCAGCGCAATCAAAAAAATCAGCGGAAATCAGCGGTTCAAACAATAAAAAATATATCCGTACAAAACACCGAGGAACCTTGTAATATCTTCAACAG
>JABMRZ010000259.1 GCA_013202315.1 Candidatus Tariuqbacter arcticus
ACCGTCCACCTTCCTCTCTCGCTTGTGTACAATTTGCTTTCCAACAATGAAATTCATTGGGGCCCAGCATGGCCTGGAATTAGAAACTTGAGTTTTGCCGTCGCTTCTAAACAACACGTTCTCCGAGAGACGCTCGACGAACCACAGAGATCAGTACCAGCCTCTAATCAAACCCTCTTTGGTTCCGGCTCGTCCGGGTTAGGTCTATTAAAACATCGAAGAATAATTCACTGGAAATATATGGAAATTATGGATATATGACAATTAAGCATAGCCATTATAGCCAGTGAATCAAAACACATAATAAACAAATAGATAACTACTATCTTTTTAATAGCACTATAATGTTATAAAATACCAATAATGAGCCCCTTGGAAACGAGGGGGTTTTTTATGTCAGAGGGGATAATTTTTCAGCATTCGCGCATTATCTTTGGGTGCGCCGGATTCGAGCCATTGCATTAGGTTTTCACCTTCATTGGTCGGATTGATCCATACTATATCACCTATCTCTGCTGCTAGAGTAAATTCACTTCGAGACACAATTGCGAACTTCCTGCGAGCTTTTCCATCCACAGAAACCACTATTCCATCAGTAGATAAAGCGGCTTGTATTAAATGCAAATCTTTTTCGATGTTGGGGATTTCCTCAGGGGAAAAGATATCCAAAGACTTAATTTCATTACTCATATTTTCCAGACTTGTTGAAAAGGCATAGTTTTTCACCTTTTCTTGACTCGCCATATCAGACAACCATATCCTTGAATAAACTGTATTGTGATCAAGATATTCCTGACTAATTTTACCTCCTGCAACAATCATATGACAAATATCCAATATTTTTCTCAAAAACCTGACACAATTAACACAATTGATAGCAGGACTCATATCGCTTGCCATCATCAGAACATCAGCATCGACAACGATTCGCCTTTTTTCTATCATATTATCCTTTCTCAAATGAATCTATAAAACCGCTTCCAAATATCCTTGTTCAACATCCAAATCAACTTTTCCAAAATCGACCGGCCAATCACCATAAGCGCCTTTGGGACTTAAATCACGGGATTTAACTTCGGAAGAGCCATCCTCTCGCCTTTGGAACCAATGGAGTTTCACCAGTTTTTCAGGGAGCTCGCCTTTGGCGACTAAAGTCTGAATCGACTTTAAAATAATACTGCAGTGAGTTTCGATTATTAGGATTACCCCGCGCTTTGCCGTTTCAGCTATTAATTCGGCGAGGATGACCCGGGCGCGGGGATGGAGATGGATTTCCGGCTGCTCTATAAAAACTAATTGCCCCGGTTCCGCAACTAACATTGCCAATACAACCGGTAAAACTTGAGACACACCAAAACCTACATCGGCTATATTTACGAGGTCATTATCTATGGATTGCTTCTGAGTAGGAAGCCTGCCAACAAGTAATTCAATTTGTGTGTCGCTAAGATAACTCGATTCGATTCTCCAAGTTAAGCCTAACTTTTCTAGTGAATTACAAAGCTGTTCTAATCTTTCATTATTATTATCCTTCCAAGAAGCAATTATGCTTGCAACATACCCTTGGAATACACCAGAATATGCTTCACCAACTGAAGTGGCTGGGTAAACTCTTAAAGGATTCCCTCTTAAGCCTGGAAGATGTATTATGTCCTTTATAGTCGGGATAAACCCTGCTATTGGAGTAAAAGTAAAATCTTTAAAAAAGCGAATTGGGTGAGATGATTTCCTAATTTTTAATGAAACAGCCATTATACATCTTTCGAAATCTATATACCATATTAAATCTTTATTTAAATCTTTACTAATACTGCGGCTTATATCAAATAGAAATTCAGGAATATTATCTTCTAATTCTTTTCTTTTCATAGTTTTGTGCCACTTAATATGTTTTCCATTGTCAAAATGTTCGAGTGAAGAAAGGCTAAACCCTTTAATTTTCCCACTGGACCTTCGAAAAGTCTGCTTTACTTTAAGATTCTCACCTTTCGATAATTCAATATTGAATGATTTAGCGCCATCATCAAATTGTCCTCTCCACAGCATCTGCTTTACCGAAGTAAAATTGGCGTTGGGACCTTCCAATAATAATGGACCAGGGTCCCATGGACACTGTAAAGTCTGCTTCATCAATAACAATGGCTGCATTATGCTTGTCTTACCGGAACTATTAGCTCCTGCCAATATAGTCAGCGGGCGTAGTTCAATTTCAGTTTCATCCCGGAAGCACTTGAAACCCTTAACCGAAATAGCGCTGATGGGAAGAGATTCTTCCTTTTTCTTTTTCTTAGCCATGATTATGTACCAAATTAATTTAATATGCTTGTTGATACAATATAAGCAGTAATATAGTAATTTGCAAGCCCATATAAATAAAAACCCGCCCCTCATCGAGGCGGGTTTAATATTTACACCGATTATTGAATGCGAGAGCTACCCCAGATAAGCCCGCAGCACCTTGCTCCTCGAAGTGTGCCGCAGGCGGCGTATCGCCTTCTCCTTAATTTGACGGACGCGTTCGCGGGTCAGACTGAACAGTTCGCCGATTTCCTCCAAAGTTAGCGGATGTTCCCGGCTCAGCCCGAAATAAAGGCGCACTACTTCCGCTTCCCGGTTGGACAGAGTTCCCAGAGCGCGCTCAATTTCGACTTTCAGGGATTCGTCCATCAGGGTATAATCGGGAGGAGACTGCCCATCGTCGTGAATGATGTCCAACAGCCGGTTGTCTTCGCCCTGGTTGAAAGGAGCGTCCATCGAAAGATGCCGCCCTGACATTTTCATTGTGTCAGTCACTTCGAAGGTGCTCATATCGAGCTGTTCGGCGATTTCTTCCGGCGAGGGTTCCCGCTCGAATTCCTGTTCCAAATTGCTGTAGGCTTTGCCGATTTTATTCAGCGCCCCGACGCGGTTCAAGGGGAGCCTCACCACTCGTGATTGTTCGGCTAACGCTTGCAGAATCGACTGCCGTATCCACCAGACGGCGTAGGAGATGAATTTGAATCCGCGGGTTTCATCGAATCTTTTGGCAGCCTTAATCAGGCCGAGATTACCCTCGTTTATCAAATCTCCCAGCAACAGTCCCTGGTTTTGATACTGCTTCGCCACACTGACCACGAAGCGAAGGTTCGCTTTGGTCAGTTTTTCCAGCGCTCTTGGGTCGCCTCTGCGGATTTTGCGGGCGAGGTCAATTTCTTCTTCGGGATCGAGCAGTTCCATTTCGCCGATTTCCTGGAGATATTTCTCCAGGGATTGATTAGCTCTTACATTCAGCTTTCTGGATAATTTAGCCATATCCCCCTTAGTATGAATTCATTGTAATAAGTGTAACTATATAGTTCTATGGTACATTTGAATAAATCGATGTAGATTCACAGTGCATTAAGTAATGAGGTAATAAATCATAAATGAAAAATATTACTTAATTACTCAATTACTGTGAAAAATTACTGTGAATAATTACTGAGAATTGTAT
>JABMRZ010000260.1 GCA_013202315.1 Candidatus Tariuqbacter arcticus
CTTTCACACTTTCATACTTTTACACTAATTTTATTTTATTCATATCGACAATTTTTTGTCGATGTTGCAGCGGTAAGCGCCTAAACCAACAACCGACTACTGTCGACCGACTACCGACAACCGTTCACCGTTCACCGAAAATTAATTAGGATTTCACAATGATAACCCGCCCGGAAGCGCTAAAACTGGTCAAGAAAAATGTGAAAAATAAAAACCTTGTCAAGCATATGATTGCCGTCGAAGGGATAATGCGCCGCCTCGCCCGGCATTTCAACGAAGATGAAGAATTGTGGGGCGTCACCGGTATGCTCCACGACCTCGATTACGATTTGACTGTGGACGATTTCTCCCGGCATGGGTTGGTGACTGCGGAACTTTTACAAGGGATTGATGTTCCCCCTGAATTAATCCGGGCGATTAAAACTCATCCCGGGCACCTCCCCGCCGAATCGTTGATGGAAAAGTCACTGTATGCCGCCGACCCCATAAGCGGTCTGATCGTAGCGGCGGCGCTGATGCACCCTTCCAAGAAGATTTCCGGGCTGGATGCCGATTTCCTCAACCGCCGTTTCAAAGAGAAGCGTTTCGCCGCCGGAGCCGACCGCGAACAAATACGCGCCTGCTCCGAAATGGGCTTGGAACTGGAAGAATTCTTCCGACTTTCAATCGAAGGAATGACCCAAGTCGCCGATGAACTGGGACTTTAATGACATCCACCTTTGTAATAGGCTGTAGGGTGGGTTCTTAACCCACCGGTTACCTGTCATTCCCGTGAAAACGGGAATCCAGCATCTAATACTGAAAGAAGTTATATTGAAAAACCTCATTCCAAGAATTACCATCATCATCGTCACTTTATTTCTCGCCTTTGGCTGCACGGAAATAAAGATGATGCAAAAACTTAACAGCGGCGAAGCGGTCATTCAGGATGAAATCGACATCACTGTTCCTTTCGATCTGCGAGGGCATGCGATTATCGTCAAAGTGAGAATAAATGAACACCCCAAGGAATACAATTTCATCCTCGATACCGGTGCGATTACCTTCATAAACGAAGAAACCGCAAATGAACTTGACCTTGAACAAGGAACGGAAGTCCCTACCTGGAACGATACCGTAAAAGCCCGTCTGGTCGAAACCGAAATTATCAGCCTGGGAAACGCAAAGGTGAAAAACCTCACCACCATTATGTTCGATTTTGTGAAATACACCGGCTTCCAAAAAATAGACGGATTTATCGGCTCCGATTTCTTGAGATTTTTTAAAGTGACCATTGACTATGGCAGCAAAGCATTAACCCTATCCCTTGACACTGAACCCATCCGATCGGTGGATGAGGGTTACTTGCTCAAAATCAAAAAACCGCTCCCCCTGCGAGCCCCAATGGTTGAATGCAGGATAAACGAAACGTTCACCTCCGATGCGATGATCGATCTCGGTTCCCCTCACTGTGTCGTATTGCCGCTTTCTCTCTTAGACAAGTTGAGCGGGGAGGATATCCCTTTAATTAAATCCATCGGAATCGTCGCCAAATGGCCGCAAAGCACGACAGACGAAAGCTGTCTTTCCAGAATCGAAAGCCTAAAATTTGGGGATTTTGAAATTGAAAATATTCCCGTAATAATCGCCGATGTGAATGACATATTATTGGGAGAAGATTTTCTGTCCCAATTTTTAATCACCATCAATTATCCCGCCAAACAAGTGCTGTTATTGCCCCTTGATAATATGCAATTTAAGCATAATATGTTTTCGACCGGACTGGCGCTGGAAAAAGATGACGACAACAGAACAGTGGTAAAAGGTTTTTGGGAAGGGTCCCCCGCCGATAAAAGCGGCATTCAAGTGGGAGATGAAATAATTGAAATCAATTCTATAAATATTAGTGAATTAGCTTTATTTGAAATTTCCAGCATTCTGAAAAATGATGCTGTCTCAGCGATAGAACTACTTATTAACAGCGAACAGGGTGAAAAAAGAGTAACATTAAAAAAAGAAACGCTGCTCCCGGAATTGAAATAAACGACATTCTCCAAAATCCTGAAGCTTTTATTATAGCTATGCTTGAAGGGTCTGTTGCCCAAATCAATACAGCGTGC
>JABMRZ010000261.1 GCA_013202315.1 Candidatus Tariuqbacter arcticus
AATGACAGGCGGGAGCGGGGAAACCGGCAGTCGGTGGACTAAAGCCAACAGCCTATAGCCAACAGCCTATTTTCAGAGTAAATGTGGTTTGTGAAGACCCAGGCGTGTTTCTTTCGTCTGGCTTCGATTCGATAGGCGCCGGGTTTGTCGGTGCGGTATTCCAAGCGTTTTCCGGTGATTGTCTTCAGCGGTTTTCCGTTTCCGATGAGGGTAATTTCGGCTTGCAAGGGGGATTCGGCGATGAATATCGCCTGGGCGGCATCGATATTTTCGCCTATGATGGCTGTGTTACTTTCATTTACGGCGCGGAAGCGGAATCCTCGCGCATCACCCCGGCGGTGATTGCTGAAGAACAACCGGGCATCGCGGATGGCGTCGAAGACCAGTTCTTCAGCTTTAGCGGAATCGCTTCGGGGGAACGGTTCTCGCAAGAGGAGATGATTCCGCAGGGATTTCAGCATCACTTTATAATGGAATATCTTCACTTTGAAGAGTCCCAGGGTTTTAACTTCAAAGGAATGGGCGTCGATACCGGCGATACCAATCACCCGGCTTTCCTTTGCCAATTCATCCCATTTAGTAAGTAATTCCGGCGGGGGTGCGATGGTGCTGTGTAAAGGATGGATGAAGCGGTAAAACTTATTGCTTGGTCTGAGCCCTTCCATCCATTCGGAGAGCTGGTTCCATATTTCTATACCATCGTATCCTTCGCAGTCCCAGGCTGTCCAGGGATAAGGCGGGTAATCCTTCAAGATATTCCGTTTCTCTATAGGATGGGCGATAAAGCCGAGCCCGTTTCGGCGGGCGATTTCACTGACATATTCGCGCGGATAAACGCCGGGGACGACATCATCGAGCTGAAAAGCTAAATAATGATTGAGGTCATCAGTGTCGGAGGTTTCGTATCCTATTAATGACAAAGTCCCGCCATAAAATCCTTCTAAGCCTTCCTGTTTGGGTTTCAAAGTATGGTGGTCGCTGAAGAGGAGGAAATCCAAGCCCAGTTCATCGGCGGTTTGTGAGATTCGTTTTATATCCCAGGTGCCGTCGGAGTAAGTGGAATGTATGTGAGAAGCGCCGATGATTTCGTAGATGTCGTCCAAGTTCGTGCCGTTAGTTGATAATCAAATATGCCAGTATTAATCCTGCGCCCGCGCCGGCTATATCTGCGCCGAAGTCTTTCCAGCTCGCGTGATGCGATTGGGGGTGTTTGGAATCGTAGTATTCTTTCAGAGCGCCGATGGAGATTGAGAACCCGCCGCTGAAGTAGTAACTGCCCTGTCGATGGTTATGCAGAGCGTCTCGATATACATAGAAAGAGCCGAAAGACAGAGCGGCTGAAGCGGTGAAATGGTATAATTTATCTTCAGCGAACCATTCATCCCCGCCGGAAGATTGGGCGGGGATCAGGATGGAGGCTGGATTTTGACCGAAAGCTGACCCAGCGAAAGCAGTAAGCAAGAGAGCGAGGAAGATTAATTTGAACCGAGGGATTATCATTTTTTTCGCCTATTCAAACAACGAAGTGGAATTATCAGCGCCTTCAAGATTTCGAGCTTTTGGGGCTTGTTTGAAGGTTGAATTTGGGTATGAGGGGTAATCGATTAATTTTCCCGCAAGCAAATCTTCAACCGTTATAATCTGAATTTTATCGTATCGCTGTCCGAATATTTCCGGTTCAAAATATCCCGCTTGCTTGGCGTGCAGGAGCATCGGCTGGGTGACTTGTTCCTTGAAGCATACGAAGATTCCGATGGCGGCGTTTTCAGTGTTCACCACATCGATGAATTCTCTGATGTTTTTTACAGAGACATTACCGCTTTTAACTTCTATTAGAATAACACCTTTATCTTTATCCGATTTGAGAAATGTAATGTATCCGTCATAACCGCCGTCGGCGGTCTTTTTGGGATTGGAAACGCCTCTCAGCAGGATTTCAATTATCCAATCCTGGAATTTAAAGGGTCCCTTTTTAGTTTTTTTCGCCAGGTCTTTAGCGGCGGCGATGTCTTTGGGGAATCCGTTTATTTCGATATTGTCTTTGATTTCCTGGTAGGTTTCGGCTTGTTCTTCATAGGGTTTGAGCAGTCTGTCATAGATTAATCGAATTGCAAGATGGGAAATGTCGACTCCAATCCATTTGCGGTTCAGTTTTTGGGCGACTGCTATAGTAGTACCGCATCCGCAGAAGAAATCGGCGACCAAATCGCCTTCATTGGATGACGTTCTTATGATTCGTTCCAGTAACGCTTCCGGTTTTTGGGTGGGGTAGCCCATTTTCTCCGGGTCGGTCGGGCTGGTGATTTTGGGGACATCTATCCACCAATCGGTAACTGGGGTGCCTTCTTGGCGAAGCCCTGTTTTATAATACTTGCCTTTAACTTGAGTTCTGCCTCTTTGGACAGTACCAGAGCTGTAAGGTCTATAAACTGGCTGGTAATAGTATTCTTTACCTTTGGAATATCGTAATACCACATCATGTTTTCGCGGGAAGTCTTTTTTGGGGATTCCTCCGCCTGAATAACACCAGATTATTTCATTCCGAAAATTTTTCACGCCGAAAATCAGATCCATTACAATCTTCAAATAGTGGCTCATAGTCGGGTCGCAGTGCAGATAGAAGCTGCCGGTGTCCTTCAGTTTCTTGTGCATAAAGTGGATGCGGAGCGCCATGGTGGTGAGATATGAAGCGGCGCCTTTTGATAAATTGAGATGGTCCAATGTCCTCAAGAAGCTGTAGAGACCCAGATTCAGGTCGGCGATTTCATTCATCTCATCGATGTAGGAAACATTGCTCCAGGTGTCGGCGAAGGCTTCCTTTTGAGCTTTGACATCGGTCAAATCCACCGATTCAAACAGCACATTGTAAGCCCGCTTGGAATTGAAAGGCGGGTCGATGTAGATTAAATCGATGCTGGCATCTTCGATGGAATGCTTCAGGACATCGATGTTGTCGCCGTAATAAAGCTGGTTCATAATTATAATACTGAATGCTGAATAATGAATGATGAATTATAGTGATTCTTAAAGGCGCTGTTGCCGAAATAGAAAAATTCGACTCTAATCGTGGTGTAGGGTCTCCGCACCCGACCCCAAATAACTGGTATTATTATATATGCTGTCGCCGGCGGAGAGTCGCCAGGACGCTGTATTGATTTGG
>JABMRZ010000262.1 GCA_013202315.1 Candidatus Tariuqbacter arcticus
CTGTGCTGCCGACTCTCCGCACTTGACGCCAATATATATTGTTTGAGTAATGCTGTTGACTACGGAGAGTCGACAGCACAAAGTCCACCGTTCACCGTTCACCGTTCATCGAATTCCACCGCCTTCGCAATATGACCGAAAAACCGTTCCTTCCCCCAATAATCCGCCATTAAGGTCAATTCCGGCCCCTGCAGGCTGCCGGTCGTCGCTGCCCTGACCGCCATCCACAGGTCTTTACCCTTGACTCCCGCCGCTTTTCCAGCCGCTTTCATCAATCCCTTGAAAGCATCCGTATCCCATTTCTCAATCTCATTCCGCCGTTCTAAAATCACCCGATATACTTCTTGAGCGGTTTCCGAATCCAGCCTTTCTCGCACATCGGCGGGAATTTCACCTTCCCAATTCCAAGTGAAAGGCTTCATCTTTTCGGGAATATCGGAAAAACGCTCCAGCCCTTCCCGGATAGACTTAAGCGCTCTTTTACCGGCGTCACTGGAAAAATCCATACTTGCCGGGATATTATCCTTCGCCCGCACTAAGAAATCCACATCACTCATCGCATTCAGATGCCGGCGGTTCAGCCAGGTCAGTTTATCCACATCGAAAACCGCACCCGCCTTGGTTACCCTCTCCAGAGAAAACTCCCTGATTAAATCCTCACGGCTGAAAAATTCCCTGTCATCCGAAGGATGCCACCCCAGAAGCGCGCTGTAATTAATCAACGCTTCCGGCAAAAATCCCTTCGCCCGATAATCTTCCACCCCCGCATCCCCCTGCCGCTTGGAAAGCTTGGAACGGTCGGGATTCAACAGCAGCGGCAAATGATGAAAACGAGGCGGTTCCCACCTCAAACAGCGGTAAAGGTGAATATGCTTCGGGGTGGAAGGCACCCATTCCTCGCCCCGGATGACATCGCTAATCTTCATTAAATGATCGTCCACCACATTCGCTAAATGATAAGTGGGATAGCCGTCCGACTTCAGAAGCACCTGATCGTCTATTCCCCCCGCATCGAAGGAAATATACCCTCGGACGCCGTCTTTGAATTTGATTTCCCCTTCCAGCGGCATTTTCAAACGCACCACGAATTTCTCATTCTCCGCCCGGCTGCGGGATTCTTCCGCTGGAATATCCCGGCAAAGCCTGTCATACATCGGAGGCTTGCCGCCCGCGATTTGACCTTCCCGCACTTCATCCAGCCGTTCTTTAGCGCAGAAACAGCGGTAAGCGTTCCCTTGCATAATCAGTTCATCGGCGTATTTCCGGTAAATATCCAACCTTTCGGATTGGACATAGGGAGCGAAATCACCGCCGATATGCGGTCCTTCGTCGAAATCTATCCCCAGCCAGGCGAATATTTCCAGCAGATTTGCCAGCGCCCCTTTCACCAATCTGGAACGGTCGGTGTCTTCGATGCGCAGAACGAACTTCCCCCTTTTTGAGCGGGCGTAAAGGTAATTGAAAAGCGCCGTCCGCAATCCTCCCAGATGCAGATACCCGGTCGGAGACGGCGCAAAACGAACGCGAACAATACTGTCTTCGTTCACAGGGACTTTTTCATTATAATTTTGAATTTTGAATTCTTAATTTTGGATTTTTAACTTTTAACTTTTAACTTTTAACTTTTAACTTTTAATTCTTTTAGTCCTGGGTATCATTCTTATTCCAGCATAAACCATCACCCCCAAAACCGCCGCTAACAGGAAAACCCGGCTGTATCGCCACATTATTTCTTTGAAAGCTCCCCAATTTTCCCCCAGCAATACCCCTAAATATACCAGCACAAGATTCCAGGCAGCGGTGCTCAACAGCGCGAATATGGTGGTCCGGCGCCAATCCAGCTTCGACATCCCGGCGAACAGCGCCACCGCAAACCTGATCCCGTAGAGGAAGCGGTTGAACAGTATGACCCAATAGCCCCATTTATTGAAGCGCTCTTCAATCTTGTTGACGCCGTCTATTTTGATGAACAGCAGTTTCCCCCGCCGCTCGCCCCGCCTTTGTATCGATTTGCCGATGACATAGAGTCCCATAAATCCGGCGGTTCCTCCGATGGTCGAAGCGATATATACACCGACCGCATTGACCTTACCCAACCCAGCTAGATATGCGCCGAAAACGGTCACCGAATCCCCCGGCAAGGGAGTGAACATATTTTCTCCGAATGCGCTGACCATCACCGCCAAGTAGACCCATAATCCCCCGGTGTTTTCGATCCAATCTATCAGGAAATCCAATTTATGTCCTCAGGGTTGCCGCCGCCATAGCGGCGATTCCTTCTTCCCTGCCGGTGAAGCCTAATTTTTCGGTGGTGGTGGCTTTCACCGACACATTATCGACGCTGATTTTCAGGGCGGCGGCGATATTTTTTCGCATCTGATATTTATAGGGGGCGATTTTGGGCTTTTCCAGTATTAAGGTTGCATCCACATTGACCACTTTGAACCGCGCCTGCCACACTTTATGCTCGATTTCGGTTAACAGCTTAAGGCTATTGGCGTCTTTCCACTGCGGGTCATCGGGGGGGAAATGGTCGCCGATATCCCCTAACGCCGCCGCTCCCAACAGCGCATCGCCAATCGCGTGGCACAGCACATCCGCATCGGAATACCCCGCCAATCCGCGCTTGAAGGGGATTTCCACTCCGCCGAGTATCAATTTCCGCCCTTCGGCGAAAGGGTGCACATCGAAACCCAGCCCTATTTTGAAGTCATTGGTCACTGGTCACTGGTCACTTGTCATTTGATAATTATAGGATTAATCTTGCACATAAACACTGAAATAGTCTTGTAACTTTTTTCGCCACTTTTTCATTTTTACTTGAAATTCGGAAAACTCCTTATCAGATGCAATCCAACATCCCTTAATTTCATAGCCTTTTGGATATCCTTCGAGTCTCACCATAATGTTGATTGGTTTTTTTCTTGCGCCAAGTAGATATTTCCCGCCTAATAAAACCTTTGACCACAAGCTTTTTTTTAATGGGTCGTCTCTCCAATCATTATAACCAATTGGAAGAGCGTATTCAGCTGTTTTTATTAAATCAATATATGCTTCAAGCGCTTCGGGATTCTCAACATAATTAGGAGTTTTCGCCTCAGGTGCAGGATTATAAAATCCCACACGATAAGGTAGAGCTGGACAAGAAAACCAATTGTCATAGCAGTATAATCTATAATATATATACTTATGACTTTCTTTAACTTCCGGAATGCTTACTCTATAATTAGGATCAGATGGGAGATTGCTAATTAACAATTGCATTGATGTTTGTACTTCATTTCTTATCTCGATATTAGGCGAATCCCAAGTGGATTCTCCTTTCCAAATTATGTTATCCGACTCATTCAATATTTCTAATGATATTATATGATTATAAGAAGTCTTTTCGTCAATTATATTCATAGCAATATTCTGTGATTTAGTAGTCATTCTACTTACAGCTGAAGCAATATTCACCCCATATCCAAAATAATCGGCAGACCCAACAGTCATTGACGAATAATACTTACCATAGGTTTGACTATAATAATAAGATGTAAGTCCAAATATATCTTCTCGGTATGTCTTATATGAAATCTTTACTCTATATTCCGTTTCACAGGTGTCAATGACATATCCTCGTCGCGAAAGCAGGTCATTAGCAATGGCTCTAAAATCATTTCTTAATAACTCCTCATCGCCTAATAATGGTTCTGTAGTTCCTGTTACTTCAATAGAAAGCTTGGCTCCCTGTTCAACTAATTCATCGAAATTAAAAACTCGATACCAAGGACGCCTTACTGTAACTTTTGGTACAGTTGCGCACCCTATAAACACCGTTATTAGAATACTAATAATGAAAATTATTCTGATTTTTGTAATATGGAACATATTACCTCCATTTTTCTTTATCGTTTTGATTTATTTACCGCGAAGGTCCAAAGTCCTCAAAACTTCACAAAGCTTCAAATTTCTCTGCGTTCTCTGCGTCTCTGCGGTAAAAAATTGACCTTAATTCAACATTCCCGCCCCAAAATGCGCAAAACAGTGAAGAAATGTCAATATTTCGTGCGTTTTCCTACTCTTATATGCGAATTTATTGAGAGTATCGCACAAAATGCAAAGAATCGTGAAGAAATGTCGAGAAAACGCGCATTCCCTGCATCTGATGATAATGATGATGATATAGTACTCATCATCTTCATCATCATATTAGAGCGCAGAAAAGTCAAATAATCGTGAAAAAATGCCGCAATTTCACGCAGAAAATGCTCGATTTGTTGATATGCGAATTTCCGTTTACACTTTTTTCAATAAACTGCGCCTTTTATGCGAGAAATCCTGACTTTTTCTCAATAAAACCATCCATTTTTTCCAATTATCCCCACGCAAATGAGGTTCTTCGCTATATCATGTGCGTAATGCAAACTAATTAACCACGAATGAACACGAATAAACACGAATAAAAAAATACTATAATGAGCGACAAAAATTCACGCCATTTTTGTAAG
>JABMRZ010000263.1 GCA_013202315.1 Candidatus Tariuqbacter arcticus
ATTTTGCTCGGAGATGTTTATAAGAGACAGATTTTAAATTTCCAATTTCCAGTGTCTAACTGCGAAGCCCCCTCTTCCGGGTGAAAGTCCCGGATGAGGCGTAGTACCTAAATTCTGAAATTCGCGCTTTTTTTGTCAGAAAATGACAGAACATAATGTATTTTGAAAATTCATAAAATGCCAAGTATCAGTCTCATTAGTTTTGAATTTTGAATTTTGAATATGTTTCGAATTTCGATATTCGTATTTCGAATTTGGTTCCGGCTATACCGGGTTAGGTAATTAACGATAAATAATAATGATATATTCTTGAAATAATGCGTCTACTGAAGTTGAATATTGAAAATATGAATGGATTTGTGAAGGCGGTCAGGTATTGGGTTCGGGTGGGGGTCAAGCGTTTTGGGCTTTTCTTTTATTATTCGGGGCGCGAATTCATTCATGACCACTGCCTCATCCGAGCCGCCGCTTTGACTTATTTCACCCTGCTTTCCCTGATACCGTTTTTGGTGATACTCTTCGCCTTTTTCAAAACCTTCGGCGGCGAATCGCTGATTGAGAACACCATCAAGCCGCTGCTTTTCGAAGTGTTATCCACCGGCACCGGTGAATCCATCTCCGGCGCTATCGATGAGTTGATTTCAAGAACAAAAGCGGGGGCTTTGGGCTCGCTGGGATTCATCTTCCTCATACTCACCTCTTTTTCCTTGATGGAACAGACGGAATCCACCATTAACGCCATTTGGAGGGTGAAGAACAAGCGGAGTTTTATTCAGCGCTGGGTCTTCTACTGGGCGGCGTTGACCATCTTTCCCCTCTTGGTGGGTTTGTCGATTTCAGCCACCGCATATTTGGGTTCCCTGAAAGGAGTGCAGGAGATTTCACAGCAGGTTGTTCCTTATGGCTATAGGATATTGCCGGTTGCGCTGCAGGGGCTGGCGTTTTTCCTCTTGTATATAATTCTACCCAGGACAAAAGTGCGGTTTTTCTCCGCCTTTGCCGGGGCGTTTGTAGCTTCCATTATGTGGGAATTTTTGAAAAAGGCTTATCTGCTCTACACTTCCAGCGCTATAAATTACAATTTGATATACGGTTCCTTGGCGGTTCTTCCGCTGTTTATGATCTGGCTCTTCATATCCTGGCTGGTGGTGTTATATGGGGCGGAGCTGGCATACGCCTGGCAAAATTTCAGGATTCTCGATGAAAGCCGCAAGTCTTCTGAAGTCTCTTCTCAACTGTTTGAGGCGGTGAGTTTGGATATTCTTTTGGAATCGACCCGAAGTTTTATCCGGGGGGAGAAGGCTTTTGACCCTGAAACATTCTCCCGCAATCATAATTTGCCTTACGATTTGGTCAATTCAGCGGTCAACAAGCTGGTCAGCGCCGGTATGCTCAAACATCTGGATGGTCAAGTCATATTGCTGCGCGACCCGGAGGGCATTTCGGTGAATGAAGCGCTTGAAGCGATAAGAACCGGCGGCGCTTATAGTCCGCCCTTTGCGAATTCTATCCGTTTGAAAAGGTTAAGCGAATTCCTGGGAGAATTAGAAGAACCCAGCAGAGAAGTCAGCCGGAAATGGAATATGAAACAACTGCTTCAAAATACAGAAACAACCGCGAAACTTGAGGACAATCGTAAATGAATCCTAAACAAGTCATCATAGTCTACGCCAAGGAAATAATCGATATCCTGCGCGACCGGCGCACCCTAATCAGTATGATATTAGTGCCAATCCTGCTTTTCCCGCTGTTGATAGGGGGGATGAGTTCGCTGATGGGGAGTCAGGTTGAAAAGATTAAACAGCGCGAATATTCTATTGCCATTATTGGCGGAGAGAATGCGCCGGGATTGTTGGCTTCCCTGAAGGAAAATGCGCAGTTTCAAATCTATGATTTCATAGACGACCTCGATTTGGCGCGCGAATGGTTGAATGATAATACTATTATGGCGGCGGTCAACATTCCTGAAGGTTTTAAAGAGCGGCTGGGGTTATTTTTCGCTGGTGAAGGCGAAGCTCCCGCTTTAGAAATAATCGCTGATTTGTCCGATGTGGAATCCGAAATCGCCTCGAAAACGCTCAAATATTTGGTGACCGAATACCGCCGTTCCATCGTGTCGGAAGAGCTCCATAATCGGGGCTTAAGAGGCGATATGACCGAACCATTCGCTATTGTGCCGGTGAATGTCGCTTCAGCAGAAAAGATGGGGGGATTTGTTGCGGGTATGATTCTGCCCTATTTAGTGATTATCCTCACTCTGATGGGGGCGATGTATCCAGCCATCGATTTGACCGCTGGCGAGAAGGAACGCGGCACTATGGAAACCCTGCTGGTATCACCGGTCGGCAGGATGGAAATGGTGCTGGGAAAATTCCTGACTGTTATAACCGCTTCCTTGGCGACGGCGATTTTAGCCATAATTTCTTTATCAGTGACTATGTCCTGCGGCTTGATGGAACTGGAAGAAGGGATGAGTTTTTCCATCAGCATCGTTTCAGTGTTGAGTATTCTGGCTATGATGATTCCGCTTTCAATGTTGTTCTCCGCACTGTTAATGGCGATAGCCGTTTTCGCCCGCAGTTATCGGGAAGCTCAGACTTATATTTCCCCGCTGATGATTGTGGCTATCTTGCCGGCGATGGTATCCTACATTCCCGGCATCGAATTGACCTTCAAGTTAGCGATTACACCAATTGTGAATGTCGCCCTGATTTTGAAAGAGATGCTTACCGACATAAAGAACGTCGACCCATCGATGATTTTCCTGACCTTTGTTTCGACGCTTGTCTACGCTTCTGCGGCGATTTGGCTGACATTCCGCCAGTTCCAACGGGAAAGCGTCCTCTTCAGGGTGTAGCAGTAATTAATCCGACAACCGACAGCCGACAACCGACAACCAACAACTAACAACTAACAACCGTTCACTTTTCACCGACATTAAAATAGATCCCACATATACAGCCATCTCTCTTTCCGTAAAGGAACTCGCCTCCCTAATCGCTCCCAGCGAATTTGGAGGCGCTTCTTTTGGATTAAGGGCTGAATTGGGGAGAAGCGAGCACCAGCGCCGGCAGGATTCTCTGCGCCGCGCCCACCCCGATTTCAAGGGCGAATACCAGGTCAGCCATGAATTCAACTTCAGCGGATTCCATATCGTCCTGCGCGGGCGGCCGGACGCCGTCTACCGTGAAGGTGATTATACTGTCGTTGAGGAAATCAAAACTATCGCGGTGACCGAAACCGCCTTCGGACGATACGCTCCGGAATCGCTGGGGAACTTCACAGCTCAACTCAATCTCTACAGCTGCCTGCTTCATTTGCAAGGAATTAAGCCTCTACTCGCGCGGCTGTATCTGGTCAATATCACCAATGGTGAAGAGCGGATATTGGATTACCAGCCCGATCTGGGTCGAATCGCGTTGGAGTTGGAGAAGGCGTTGTCCCGCATCATCGCCGACGCTGAAAGGAAGCACCAGCGTCATTTCGCTTTGTCTTCAGCGGCGGAAGAACTTCAGTTCCCCTATCCCCGTTTCCGCCCTCACCAAAAAAAAATGATGGATGAGGTTGCCGCCGCTATAGAAACCGGCGGGCGGTTGATGTTATCCGCTCCCACCGGTTCCGGCAAGACCGCAGGCGTTCTTTTCCCAGCGCTCGTCAGCGCATTCAAACTCGGCAGGAAGGTATTCTTCGCCACCGCCCGCACCACTCAACGTCACATCGTTCGCGATTTCGTCTACCACTTGAAGGAAAGGGACGCTCCCTTTTCCACCCTGTTTATGACCGCCCGGGCGAAGATGTGTCCCTTGGGCGATGAGGTGTGCAGTTGGAGCGACTGCCCTTACCTCGCCGGTTTCGAGGATAAATTCAACCGTACCGGCTTGATGCAGGAATTGAACGAGGGAGCTGTCTTCGACGGTGAAGATATCAGCCAGCGGGTGCTCCCCCTTAAGATCTGCCCCTTCGCTGTTTCCCTCGAGCTGTCTGCGCAGGCGGATTTGGTGGTGGGCGACTTCAATTATGTCTTCGACCCTTCGGTATCTTTGAAGCGGCTTTTCGCGGAAGGAGGGGCTTCGGATTTCGTCCTCATCGTAGATGAAGCGCACAACCTCCCCGACCGCGTCCGGGGCTATTATTCACCTGAACTGGCGGCTGGCGAAGTCGAACTGCTGCTTGCGGGTTTGCGGGGGAAATCCCATTACGGCTCTTTATTCAAGGAGTTGGCTTCCTTCTTCCGCTTGGTTCTGAAGCTGATTCACCGTCATACGATAGAAGCGGGGGAGGTGGAATTGAACCGGAGTGAATTATCGGCGCTCCATTCAACGGCTGAAAAATTGATGATGTATTACTATCTTCACCTGGTGGAGCACGATAATGTTCAGCCTGAAGACCCTGTTTTGGAATTTCTGCGGGGTTTCTCAAAATTCTGCCGAGTGGCTGAGATGGGTCCGGAAGGCTTCGCTGTTATCAGCGTCCCTGATGAACGGCGGGTGAAGATATTATGCCTTCATCCGGGGCTGCGCCTGGCGGAAATGATGGCTTCCTTCGGGGCGGTGATAGCGATGTCCGCCACCTTGCATCCGACAGAATTCTTCCTTAATACGCTGGGTTTGGAAGGGGGAACGGAAACCTTGACTTTGCCCAATCCTTTCCCCGCAGAAAACCGCTATATTGGTATAGTGGCGGATGTGTCCACCCGCTATAAGGTCCGCGACCGCTTCGTCAAGCATATTGCTGAGCATATCGACCGTATTTACAACCTGCATCCGGGCGGGTATTTCTGCTTCTTCCCCAGTTTCGCCTATATGGAATCAGCGGCAAGACACCTGAAATCCCCGCATATCCTGCAGCAAAGCGGTATGACCGAAGCTTCGCGGGAGGCCTTTTTGCGGAAAGTGAAAACCGGAGGGAAATTATTCCTGGCGGTGATGGGGGGAATATTCGCTGAAGGGGTGGATTATCCCGGACAGTTGGAGGGGGTAATGGTCATCGGGCCCGGACTGCCGCAGTATTGTTTGGAAAACGAGCTTCAACGCCTCTATTTCGACGAAGTCTACGGACAGGGGTTCGAATACGCTTATGTCTATCCGGGGATGAACCGAGTGATTCAGGCGGCGGGGCGGTTGATTCGGGGCGAAACCGACCGGGGGGTGATAATCTTGATGGACGCACGCTTCACTCAGGAGCCTTACCGCAGTCTGCTCCCCCGGGATTGGTATGTGGAACATCCCTCGGAATTGGTGGTGGAAGATTTGGTGGGGGTGTTGGAAAGGTTTTGGGGGTGATATTTAATGTTTGAATTTATAGTTATAAAAAGTTATATTAACTCAAGTTTCGCAGTTAATACTAAGCATTAAAAAAGCGCTGAAAATATTTGATTTCCGATTCCTAATTTGTTATATTATATTTAGTTATAATAATATTCCAATCAAGAGCCGGAATCATGAATATCACAAAAAACGCCTTTTCAATTGAAGAAATAAAGTCGATTTTTAAAGAAAAGAGCGACACCATCGCAGACACCATCTTCGATCTTTTAAAATGCTTCAACATAGTCCATCTCTGCCGGAAAGCCGGAATCTTCAAGGTAAACCCTCATGCCGGTTCCCGGCTCAACTTAGAATGAAAATCGGGTATGGATTCCCGCTAAAAGCATGCGGGAATGCCAGCCTGCTAACCCCTTTACCCTAAACCCTAACCCCTTTTAAAAAGATAAATGTAATATTATCAATTTGCTGAATAA
>JABMRZ010000003.1 GCA_013202315.1 Candidatus Tariuqbacter arcticus
GAAAACTGTGTGTTGATAACCCACCCTACATTGCTGAATACTGAATACTGAATACTGAATGCTGAATGCTGAATGCTGAATACTGAATACTGAATACTGAATACTGAGTGCTGAATGCTGAATGCTGAATACTGAATAATGTAAGTTGAAGGGGTGGGGCGGGTTGAGCAATGACACAACAATGCTGTCGACTGCGGAGAGTCGACAGCACGCTATACGGCGGGTTAAGAACCCACTCTACATTGCGTTGAATATCGAATATTGAATATCGAACAAGGAATGTTGAAGGGATGGGGCGGGTTGGATCATTTATTTCTTCCCTTGAATACATAGTCGTTCAGGACTTGCTGGAGTTGGTTGATTTTGAAGGGTTTAGCGACGACGGCGTCCACTTTGGATTTAGCCAGTTTTTCTTTGTCCAATTGTTCGCCCCATCCGGTAATCATAATCATCGGCAGATGGGGGATTTTATCTTTAACCGCCTTAACGACATCCCATCCGGACATATGGGGCATACCCAAATCGGTGAAGACGACATCGGGATTCTGTTCAAAAGTCAACTTCAATCCTTCGTTGCCGCTGGCGGCGGTGAGGACTTCGTGTCCATCGTAACTCAAGATGTCTGCCAGCAGACTTCTGAGCATTTCATCGTCATCGATGACCACGATTTTCAATTTACGCGGTTTAACTTCTTCTTTTTTTTCTTCCGCCAGTTCATCTTTTATCATTTGAGTGATGGGGAGGCGAATGGTGAAGGTGCTGCCCAGATCGGTCTGTGATTCGACCAGTATTTCCCCTTGGTGGCGGGAAATAATGCCGTAGCTGACCGATAATCCCAAGCCGGTTCCGCTAACTCCTTTGGTGGAGAAGAAGGGGTCGAAGATTTTATCCAAGACTTCCGGTTGAATTCCGACGCCGTTGTCCTTCACTACGATTATTATATTATCATTTTCTCCGGAGGTTTTAACTGAGATTTTACCCCCTTGGGAGAGGGCGTCCACCGCATTGATAATCAAGTTAGTGAGGACTTCTCTCAATTCAGAGGGATTGCCGTTGATAGGGGGAATATCTCCCAGATTGGTATCAACTCTGATCACGATTCCTTCGGCGTCGGCGTCTTCTTTCCAGCGGGAGCGGGTCATCGAGACGGCGTCTTCGACCAGTTCATTCAGGTTAACGGGGATGAATTTTTCATCGGTTCGGGTACGGGTGAAATCTTGGATTCGCTTCACGGTGCCCGCGCCGTCGATTGCGGCTTTTTCGATGATTTTCAATCCTCGCACCAATTCGGGCGCTTTCACTTGGCGGAGCAGCAATTGCACCCTTCCCAGAATAGCACCGAGGACATTATTGAAATCGTGAGCGACCCCTCCCGCCATTTCACCCAGGGCTCCCAGTCTGGCGGTTCGGACCATTTTCAATTCCATCGCCTTAAGTACGCTGATATCGGTGACCGCCACCAAGACGCCGACTATTTTTCCTTTTTCCATAATGGGGCAGGCGCTGATGAAGATGGGGATTTCATTTCCGTCTTTTCTAACCAGAGCGGCTTCATATCGGCTGGACAATCCTTCATAATGCTTGGCGTTTTCCTGATTAGCAATAGTATGGAAACGATGGGAGATAATCTCTATCCATTGTTTTCCAAACAATTCTGTGGTTCGATAGCCGGTTACCTCTTCCATTTTCGGATTGGCGAATTCGATATTGCCTTCTATATCCTCGATAATGATACCTTCTTCCAGACCGCTGACGATGGCTTCATTGGAATCTCTCAGTCGTTGGATTTCGTCCAACTGCGCTTGTTTTTCTTCATATAGTCTGGCGTTTTCGAGTGCGATTGCGGCTTGATCGGAAAAAATCGATAACAGTCTGAGTTGGTCTTCCGAGTATCGATTCAACCCGGTAATGGAAAGCGAAATCACCCCCAATACTCTATTTTCAAATACCATAGGACTCAACAGCATCGATTCGTCAACGTCATCCGTTCCGGGTATGGTGATTGCGTATGGGTGGACGACGGCATTGGGCACCAATTCCGGTTCGCCGGTTTTAGCAACATTTCCAGTCACTCCCTCACCTACCTTAACTTTCAATACTTCAAGATTGTTAAAATGATAATGACCGGAACCTAACTGGGCGATGGCGTTTAATTCCCCTTTTTTATCATTCAGCAGGTAGAAGCGGCAGTCGTCATATTCGATCACCGTTTTCAGTTCTTTCACCACTTGATTCGCCAATTCGTTCACATCGAGGATTGTATTCAGGTCGCTTCCCAGCTTTTGCACCGCCTGCAGATGTGAAGTCCATCGCTCCGATTGTTCGAATGCGGAGGCGTTGACGATGGCGATGGCGGCTAAGTTCGCCAGGCTGGAGAGCAGTTCCAAGTGTTTTTGCTGATAGGCGTTCGCTCGTTCACTGGCGACATTAATCACGCCAATTACATCGCCCATATGAATTAAGGGGACGCACAATTTTGACCGGACTTCTTTAACAACTTCCCGATACCTTGAATCGAGAGAAACATTGGGAATTATTTCCGGTTTTCCCGAACTTGCCACCATTCCGGTTATACCTTCACCGACCTTAATTCTCTTATTCTTCCAATTTTCGAAATTATATCCCACACCAGCCCTAACCGCTAACACATTTGTCGATTTATCAAGCAGCATAATCGATGTAAGAAACGCCGGAATCAGCCTCGAAATACCATTCACGATTAGTTCCAGGGTTTGATACAGATCCAAGCTGGAAATGATAGACTGACCGATATCATAGAGAATTTTAAGTTCATTTTTACTTTCAACCTGCTCCTTATATTGCATAGCGTTCAGGATAGCGATGGTGGCTTGATCGGCGAAGGTTCGCGCCAGGTTTATTTCATGTTCAGTGAATTCACGAACCTCATTTTTACTGTAGATATTCAGAACTCCGATTAAATTCCCGTCTTTGATGAGCGGAGTGGCGATGCAAGTATATAAATTCTCCCTTTTAATAAGTTTCGGGTTTCCGAAAGGTGTATCCTGCAGATTGGGGACAATCAACGCTTTAGTGGGAATACCGTCAACCTGCGCTTCCGCTTTTTTATAGGGAATCACTTGACAGTCAACATATTCGGGGGAGAGCCCGACCGCTGCTTTTATACTCAGGAATTCACCCCATTCATCAAGGAGCATTATGCTTATGGCATCGGCTTTGAAGACGGCGGAAGCTTCTTTGACGATAGTGTTCAACAGATAATTCAAATCGAGGGTGGAGGTTATAAGGGCGGAGGTATTTTGCAGGGAGGTCAATTCCTGCAGTCGTTTTTGTGTTTCCTGGTAGAGCATAGCGTTTTCGACCGCCACACCGACTTGATTTCCCACCGCTTTCAGGAGTGAGATATCCTGGGGGCGGATTTTTTGTCCGGTAGAAGACACCAAATTCATCACTCCTACGACTTTGTCTTTGCTTTTCAGGGGGACGCTGACTTGCGCTTCCAATCCTTCGCGTCGATTCAAATCACGGATCTTTGGGCTCAGCATATCAGAAGTTGTCAATCCTTCCACCAAGATAGTTTCGCCGGTTTGGGCGACAGTTCCGGAGATGCCGACGCCGATTTTAACTCTGCTGGTAGTTGAACAGAATTCTTTTGACAGACCCCATCCGCCGGCGGATATAAGTTCCTTGTTTTCGTAATCGACCAGGAAGATGCCACCGCCTTTTAGTCTGGTGATTTCCAGGATTTTTTCCATAGCGCTGTTGAGGACTTCGTTCAGGTCCAGGCTGGTGCTGACTTGTCGTCCGATAGCCGCCACCACTTCCAATTCCTTGTTGGCTTCTTCCAGGCTGCGGGTTCGTTCAGCGACTAATTTTTCCAGGGTTTTTTTAGCTCGCAGCAGTTCTTCCCTGCTTCCCTGGAGCTCGCTTGTGCGATGTTCGACCATTTTTTCCAGGCGGACCATAGTTTCAAAAGCGCCTACTCCATTGAAGGTGGAGGATCTTGCCATTTTTTGATGTCGCTTAAGCGCTTCGATGATTTTGTGAGATTCTTCCAGTTCTTTGCGGAGTGATTTCAGCTCATCTGAAACAGTTTTATTCATTTTAGCCCCTGAGGATTGTTATTTACCGAAGGCGACGCCGGTTAACGAATGGTTAATATGGAGCGAGCAGTATTGTTCACCATAAGTATTGAAGCCGACAAAGGGACAGGTATTCAATATATCGAATACATCGCCGGTGATTCCTTTGGCTTCAGCTTCAAAATGTCGTCCCAAGCAATTAAATAGGACCATAGCACTAATTTCACCGCTCAATTTTTTCTTCAAGTTATCGATCAGCCGTTTAGTGTCATCCACCATATCCCCCGGCTTCATCAGCATAAGTATAGTTCCTTCGTTGACCGCGCTTGCCATCATAAGGCCTTTGGGAGTGAGATCGAAGATGGAGCGGATGTAAAATTCGCCATCCACTTCAAACCCGAAAGGATATTGATCGTGCATAGCAGTATTAATCTGTTCGGGTTTCATCCCCAGCATGCGGGCATATTCCAGCGAAGCCGGTTTGCTGTTGATTTCGAAGACCATTCTTTGTTCGGGGCTGGCTTTGGTTACCACAAACTCTTTATCTGTGGGGAGGAAATGGTGCCTGCTTATAATTTCGAAGGCGGTTTCACATTTTAACAGAATGAGGAGACCCGCATCGGTTTGACTTTTACCGTTGAGGAAGATATGGGTTCGTTTGAGCTTCCAGTCATCTGCCGCTGACCCTCCGACGATTTTTATCAGCGGCAGGGATAAAGAAAGCGCCGAGAGCAGAACCTCCTCTTTAAAGGACAGTCCGTCTATCAGGGTCATACCGAAGTATTTTTTAGGATCGAGTTCTCCCTGTTTTAAGCCTAATTGATTACAGCATTTTCCCACCGCCCTTTGCGCCAGAAGGGAATTGAAGCAATGTAGTTCGGGGATGATTTCAGCGGAAGCGTCAATTCCTTCACCTGCGAAGGAGGCGGCGACGATGCCTTTATTTTGAAAACCGTTGGGGGAGATTTCTCCGCCTGATGTGCAGCCAGCGACTAAAGGTTCAGGAAAGCGATTGTTCATACACCCGGCTAACCGCTCAGGTTGGTATTCGCTGGAGGCGAAGAACAGCAGTAATTTAATTTGATCCTGGGTGGTCTGTTTTTCAATTTCGTCAACTGCGGCGTCAATATGGGGATTGACGCTGGCGCCTATTTTGACATTCATTTTTCTATCCATCAAGTTGTCACTTAAGCGATATTTTGATATAATTTAAAGCTATGAAATAATTTTCAAATATTCAAGTTTAAAACACCGACTTTTTTTGATTTATGGTGAGTATTTATTAACTTTATATTTTCTCTTGA
>JABMRZ010000264.1 GCA_013202315.1 Candidatus Tariuqbacter arcticus
GCCTACAGCCTATTTTCAAGATAAACCATCATGCGAGGGCTTCACTTCGCGAATCCTTGCACCACCAAGTATGAAAATTCCCGCCTCGCGGACTTACGAACCGGCTATTTTCAAAGTAAATAAATAGTATCATGAATTCCTTTATTCGATGAGATTTATCCGACAGACAATATTCGTTGTTTTATCAGGGATGGTATTATTAGCTGCCGCCTACGGGCGTCCACAGAGCGATACGCCTATTTCTACTGTGAGTGAAGTCGAATCCCCTTCACGCGGGGCGGAAGCAAAATTACTGGAATTGAAACCTGACCACCTGGTCGTTGAGTTAAAGTTCGGGGGGGTTATATGGTCGACTACGGGCGACAGCATTCCCGATATTCCCGGATTGATGCGTTCATTTCAGCCGGGGGAGCCGCGGCTGCCGGTTTCCGTTCATATTTTCCAGATTCCACCGTCAAAAGTCCGAGTAACCATACTTGAAAGCGAGCGGGAAATTTTGCATAGCGGGCATATCCCCGCCTGGGTCGATGATTCAGGAACCGGAGAATACTGGGAGAAGCCCAGCATATACCTCAATGATAGTTTCTATCCCCAAAATCCGGTGGAGGTTCAGCGGATTGGGCGATTCCGAGGGCGGGAAATCGCCCGCTTGGCGGTCTATCCTTTGCGGTATAATCCTCAGCGGGGGGAAGTGATTTACTTACGGCGGATGAAAATACGGGTGGATTTCAGCGATATTGAAGGCGTTCCGGGTCGAAGACTGAGCGGGCGCGCTGAAAAGACGCTGATGCAAATTTTAAGCGATTTCCCTGAAACATCCGTCTATCCCTGCGCTCCTGAAAATCCCCCCTCGATGCCGGAAACGCTGGGAAGCGATGAAGGGATTAAGGTGGCGGTTTCACAGGAAGGGTTGTTTCGGATAACTTACCAGGCGCTGGTCGATTCAGGCATAGTCCCTTCGACCTTAGGCGATCCCAGGGATTTCAAGTTGAGGAATCGGGGTGAAGATGTTCCCATATATGTTTTCGGCGAAGCCGACGGGATTTTTGGTCCCGGCGACTATATCGATTTCTGGGGCGAACCCAATCGCAAGACATATTTGGATGTCAGCCCGGATATGTATAAAGACCCCTGGAGCGATGTGAATATCTATTGGCTGACTTGGGGCGGTTCGCCGGGCGCGCATATGATAGAAGAATCGGTGGAAATTTTTGAATTGGATCCTACCAAGTATTACCGTCCTTATAACTATTTCCAGACCCTGCATATCGAAGCCGACAACTTTTTCTTTCGGTTGGGGCAGGTAGGTTTGGATTCAATCAAGGATCACTGGTATTACGATTCCGGTATCGATGCGAATGAGACTAAAACTTACAATTTCTGGCTGCCGCACCCCGATGTCAAAACGGTGCAGACGGCGCAGTTGAAAGTGATCTTGATGGGGTTCACCTATCCGGTTCCTTACAGCAATATCGGATATCATTATGCGACCGTTTCGGTGAACAATTATAGTTCCAGCGCAATGGAAGCGGGCGCTAAAATTGGTGATGTCTGGCCCTGGGTGGGGCAGACTTTGTGGGTAGTGGAAACTGAGGGTGAGCAAGGCATTCCCCATGAATACCTGCACCACGGCACCAATAGTCTGCGGGTTACAAGCTGGGGCAATACTCCTTCCGGGAATGTCAATACCGTTTTGATGAACTGGTTTGAAATCACTTATCCTCGCAAGTATACGCCGGACGAAGGATACATTCGTTTCACCGCGCCGGCTGACGGTCCCATCGACACGCTTTATAACTTTGTGGTGGAAGAATTCCCCACTGATGAAATCGTGGTGTATAAGCTTGGTTCTTCACGGTTGACCAATTATACGGTGGAACAGAACCCGTTGTCCGAGTACTATCGCTTGACATTTCAGGACAGACTATATGGCGGCGAAGAGTATGCGGCGATGATACTTGACAGTGTGAAGTCGCCGGATTGGCTTGCGCTTGACCAGCCTTCAAATTTGGCGAGCACTATTAATCAGGCGGAATTCCTGGCGATATGTCATCCTTCCTTTATGGAGAATGAGAAGCTGAACGATTTAATCGCCCGTCGTTCTCAAAATGGGGCGATGCTGATAGATATTGAAGATATTTATGATGAATTCAATTGGGGGATACAGAATCCCGAAGCGATTCGCAATTTCCTCCAATACGCTTACTATTATTGGGCTGACCCCAAGCCGTTCAATGTGTTGTTGGTGGGGGACGGTTCCTGGGACCAGAAGGATTACGGCGGCTTTGGCGGGAACCTGATCCCTTCCTATTATATGCAGACTCTAAGCTACGGCTATTCCGCTTCCGATTACTGGATGACGCTCTTGGATGGGGATGACTATATTCCCGAAATGACTATCGGCAGGGTTCCCGCGCGGGAGGAGGAGGAAGTTGATTTTTACTTTGACAAAGTTGAGCAGTACGAAGTGACCCCCATCCCGGGTTCCTGGCACAACCGCTATTTATTCGTCAGCGGCGGTGAAGGTGGATATTTGTCCTTTCAGGAGCAGGCTCAAGCCGCCATCGATATTCTGCCGCACACGCTTTTCGTGGAGCGGTTGGAGTTACACAGCGACACATCGCTCTATTTCGGGGGGACGGCGGAGCTCAGCGAATTCTTCAACACCGGCGTATCCATTGTCAGCTATAACGGTCACGGCGGTGGGTCGCGCTGGGGAACTTATTTCTTCACCGTGGCGGATGTGGGGGATTTGGTCAATCAGGGCCTTTTTCCTTTCATAGCTAATTTCACCTGCTATATCTGTCAATACGATGTCCTCGCTTCGAGGACGACTTTAGGCGAGGAATTCATCTTTGGGGAAAACAAGGGCGCGCTGGGTGTATATGGTTCCACCGGGATAGGCTGGTCGAGCGCCGGGGGTATGCTTCAGCAGGCGATGTCAAGTGCGTTGAACAGCAATGAGAGATTGACACAAGGTGAACTCGTGCTGATGTCGAAGATAAATTTTCTGGGTATGCAGTTGGGATACGGCGGCTCAACTACCCTTGACGGCGAACAGCATGCCACCATTTTCAATATGATATTCTTGGGTGAGCCCGGGGTTGTCATCGCCACTCCGGAAAATCATTCGTCTATTCCGATGGATTGGATGATTTCGGGTGACAATCCGATTGATATTGAAATGAATGTCCCGGCAGCATCCGGGCAGGCTGTAGCGCGCGTTTATGACCATAATTCTTATCCCGTTTTCAGCGGGGGTGCAATTTGGCAGTCTTTCCCTTTTTATTTCGATGCCGGAGTTATTAACTGCACCCTCGACCCTAACATAGTTGAATTCCCGGCCCGGGGCAGTTTCAGAATCAGTTATTACAGTATGGATGGGGGCGGCGACGGCGATGCGTTCGCCGATTTCTACACCGAAGATTTCTTCATTGACACCGATTTCGATTCGCTGTCGGTAATCCCCGATCCTGTAACCGACGCCGATTCCGCGCGCTTTAGCTGCCTCATCATCGACCAGCAGGAGATTGTCTGGGCGATGGCGGCATATAATATCAGCGAATTCAGCGGGGGAGAAATCGTCTTAGAGGATACTGTCGATATGTATTTGGTGGATCCGGATTATCTATTATGGGAAACCGACCCTTTACCGCCGTTTACCGGCTGCGCCGGACACTCTCTGGATTTTTCCTTTATGGCGATGGATATTGGAGGTGATACCGCATATTCCAGCGCTATATCGAAAGGTATCTACGATCACCGCCCGGATTTGTTCATCGATTCGGAAAATATTTCCCTCGGCGGGTTGAAGGATATGCGCCTGATGGCGGCGGTGGGGAACTTGACTTATAATCCGGTCGATTCCGTTTTGGTGGAATTCTGGGCTGGCAATGAAAAATATAAAAGCCAGATGGTCGGTTCAACCTGGATTTATGATGTGGTAATCGGCGAACTGGTATTCGCTGAAGTCCATCCGGAGCCTCTTCTCGAAGAGGGGGAATATCAAATATATGTGGTGGCGGACCCGGATAATCTAACTGAAGATTTGAATACCGGCAACAACAGCGTCGATCTGGATCTAATCGTCGACCGCTTTGAGGTCGACTCTTCAGCCGGGAGTAATGTTAACGGAGTCAACCGGACTTTTCATTACCTCGAAGATTATAGATTTAATATTGCGCCGGGGGCGGTGGAGGATTCGACACTCCTGATTGCGGAAGAAGTGGAAGACCTAGTCGTTCAGCAGACCGGCTTGATGTTCTTCGATACCACCAGGGGGCTTCATCTCAGCTTCAGCGGTCTTTCTGATATATTGTTGACTGGGGATGGATGCTCGGTTGACATCCGCTTTTCAACCTTGGACACTACTTTATTGGACAGTATGGCGATACACTTTCAGGTTCCGGGAGACAGCGGCTGGACTAAGCTGCCTACTATTTTTTCGTCTGCAGCGGGGGGATATATTTGGGCGCAGACTCAAGTTGGAGCGTTGGGACTGTTCGCTTTAATGTTGAATGAGGATAATATCCCGCCGGTGGTTGAAATCACCGTCGATGGTCAGGTATATTCGGAAGGGAGTTATGTCCCTTCCAGCCCGCGGATCAATGTCGTTTTCCACGACTTAGGGGGAGTGAATCCAAATTCCATCTGGGCGATGATCGACGGGGATACTCTGGATGGAGCGTTATTAATGCCGCCGGTGGCAATGGGCGGCGGTTATTCGGTTTCCACCAACATTCATGAGACTTTTTTGCCGGGGAATCATACGATTACTTTCAGTGGAACCGATTTAAGCGGCAATGTCGTTATAGAGGATTTCGAGATTACAGTCGCCGGGGATTTCGATTTCAAATTTGTGGGGAACTACCCCAATCCCTTCAAAAATAAGACAATTTTTTCCTACAGCTTGACCGATCAGCCTGACGGCGACATTGTGGTGAAGATTTATACTGTCGCCGGCAGGTTAATCCGCAGTCTGCGCCAGCCCGCCAAGATTAATTACGATGAAATAGTATGGGACTGCCGTGACGATGAAGGCAATTCACTGGCGAATGGAGTCTATTTCTGCCGGATCAAAACTCACAAGGGTGATAAGACGGTGGAAAGAACATTGAAACTGGCGAAGGTTAGATGATGATTGTCATTGGGCATTGGTCATTTGTCATTGGTTGGCGGCTGGTGATTAGGATATTTGGTTATTGATTAATTGGGTAATTGGGAAATTGGGATATAGGTGCTTACCGTTGCAACATCGACAAAAGATTGTCGATATCGCCAGTTTTTTCAGAATTTTTACTTCATTACTTTATTA
>JABMRZ010000025.1 GCA_013202315.1 Candidatus Tariuqbacter arcticus
GCAGTTTATCATTTATAATTGATCTTGAGACTTGAGACCTGAGACACAAGACCTGAGACCTGAGACACGAGACCTGAGACCTGAGACACGAGACCTGAGACCTGAGACCTGAGACCTTAGACCTGAGACTCACAACTCGAATCTCGCAACTCGCAACTCGTAACTATTTTCAGGGTAAAACAATGAAGCGACGAAAAGATCCCAAATACGACCTCAAACTGCAATACAAAAAAGTGCTGGAAACCTCTCTTGTTATCACTCTGCTGGTGATTGCCGTTGTCCTGCTCGCCTTCAAGAAATTCGAGTTTAAGCGGGATGTTGTCCAAGCGGATCAAGTCACCATCAAAGCGGAAGACATTCCCATCACTCAACAGATTAAACGCCCGCCGCCTCCCGCTCGACCCTCCATCCCCGTCGAGTCCGACGACCCTGATATCGATGAAGATATAACTATTGACGATGTGGAATGGGACATCACCGATGAACCCCCCCCGCCGCCCCCGCCGCCCGAAGAAACCGTCGACTTTTTCGCCGTTGAAGAAAAGCCGGTGCTCATCGGCGGCAAACAAGCCATTATGGACTACATTAATATACACGACCTCTATCCGGAAATGGCGAGAGTCGCCGGTATCAACGGCGATGTCATCATCCGATTCGTCGTCGGTCCCGACGGCATACCCAAAAATTTCACTATAGCCCAGGAGAAACCGGCAGAACTTGGTTTCGGTGAAGCGGGAATCGAAGCAATGAGGAATATGCGGTTCAAGCCCGGCAAACAGCGCGACCGATATGTCTCCGTCAGTATGCAGCAGGTAATACGCTTCAAAATCAAGTGAAAAACTGACAGCCGACAACCGTTCACCGTTTACCTTTTACCTTTATGTCTTTTCCAATCCCCATTTCCATATTAATTGCGGCGGTCTTGTTAATCGCATCGGAGCTTGACCGGAAATTCTTCCCGGAAGAACCTCCAGCGCTTGTCGCGCCGGATACCGCCGCCGCTGTCCTGCCAGCCGACACTATAATAGCCGAAGCCGCCTTACCCCCCCCGGTTCCGATTGCCCCCATAGAAGAACAAGCCGAAACCCTCGGCTTCCGCGTGCAGATTTTTTCCAGTGAAAACCAAGCCAGCGCCCAGGCTCTGCGCGAAAGGCTTAAATTCATCCTTCCATATGATATACACATATCATACAAGGATGACAACTGGAAAGTCCGGGTGGGGGATTTCACCGATAAAGAACCGGCTCAGCGATTTTGCGATGAACTGAAAGCCGGCGAATTCCCCGACGCCTGGGTCGTCCAATGCCCTATGAACCGATTCGTCGATGGTTTCCGAATCCAGCTCGCTTCGATGAGAACGCACAACTCCGCCGCCTCATATGCTCGCCTGATCGAAAAGGAAATCTCCCTGCCTGTCTATCTAGTGAAAGCCGACAACGCCTGGAAAATCAGGGTGGGCGATTTCATCAATGAAAACAACGCCATATCCTTGAGGGATGAACTTATTGCAATGGGATATTCCGACGCCTGGATCACCCCCGATAAAGTCAAACCTTAGCCGCTTCCTGCTTTGTGAGTGATAAATTATAAATGACTAATTGTTTTCTCCAACCCCGATAATTATTGACAGCCCGGCTATATTTCTATGAAAGGCAGACTCTACTTCTTTCTTGGATTGTTCCTCATTGCTGCGCTTATTATCTTCCCCTCTTCAGCGCAGGATAAAGGACAACTCTCCATAGAATTAATATTATCCCACCAATCGGTCTCCGCCGGCGGAGAAGCGAGTTTCGCTGTCATCTTCAATGTCCCCCCAGACCATCACATCACCAGCCTCGAGAATGGCTTCTTCTTCGTTGAAGTTGTCCCCATCGACGGCTTCGATTTTAAGGAACCGGCTTTCCCGGCGCCGATAGTATTCCAGGGGGAATTCGGCGCCGAGGAAGTGTATCGGGGTTCCGTCATCGTCATCATCGATTTCTCCGCCGCCGAAGACCTGACCCCTGACGATTACACCTTTAACATAAAATACGGCTGTCAAATTTGCACCGAGACCGGCGCCTTAGTCTGCTATTTGCCGCAAACAGCCGATACAACCCTGACCGTTTCAGTGGTTCCTCCCGGAGTCACCCCCATCCCCACTCAGAGCGGTTTGTTTAAAGCTGGAACTGAAACGCTTGAATCCGAAGCTGCCGCTTCAGCCGAATCGATTGAAAGCCGCTTCACCACCGCCATCGAAAAAGGCTCCATACTCGCCTTCCTGCTGGTCTTCATCGCCGGAATCCTGAGCAGTTTCACACCCTGCGTCTACCCGGTAATCCCCATCACCATCGGCTACATCGGGAGCCGCGCTGAAGGGAAACGGTTCAAAGGATTCGTTCTATCCATCTTCCTTGTTCTGGGAATAGCCACCATCTATTCAATATTAGGGCTAATCGCCGCCGCATCCGGCTCGGTCTTCGGCGCCTATTCTCAGCATCCCGCCGTGCTTATAGTTATATCAGCGATATTCGCTGTTATGGGCGCTTCTATGTTGGGAGCTTTCGAAATCACCCTCCCCGCTTCTTTACAAGGCAAAATGCACACCGAACGCAAAGGCTTCTTAGGCGCCTATTTGGTGGGAATGATCACCGGGGTTGTGGCTGCGCCTTGTGTGGGTCCGATTTTGGTGGCGCTTCTTGCCTGGGTGGCGCAAAGCGGAAGTCTAATAGTGGGATTCCTGTTGCTTTTTACCTATGCCGTTGGCATGGGACTGCTGTTCATCGTCATTGGCACCTTTGCGGGAGCGATGACCGCCCTGCCCGGCGCCGGGAAATGGATGGAAACTATTAAAAAGGTATTCGGGGTCATTCTGATAGCCGGAGCGGTTTTCATCCTCAAGCCTGCGCTGCCAATCGGGCTCTATCTGCTTATTTGGGGCGTTTTGCTAATTATAACAGGTGTGTTCGCCGGGGCGCTGGAAATCTTATCCACCGAAGCCCTAAAAACCTCCAAATGGGGGAAAGCCATCGGGGTGATTATCCTCATCGCAGGGATCGTGACCTTCATTGAAGGTTATAGCGCTGCCTTCGGGCTGGATAAATCATCGGAGTTTTCGCTTAAGGCGGCTCCGCAATCCTCCTCCCTCGAATGGATTGTCAACGACCCGGCGGGAGCTTTCCAGCGAGCAACTGATTCCCATAAAGGGGTGATTATGGATTTCTACGCCGATTGGTGCGCAGCCTGCATAGAATTGGACGAAAAAACCTGGGCACACCCGGAACTTATCGCCCAAAAATATAGTTGGATATATCTTAAGATGAACTTAACCCGCACCACTTCCGAACTAACCGAAATCCAAACCCTGCATCAAGTCCGGGGGCTGCCAACGGTGATATTTTTCAATCCCAACGGTGATGAACTAACTCGATTCAGCGGCTTCAAAACCGCAAAACAAGTCCTGAAAATAATCGGTCAGCTTTAGAGTAAACACTCATACCGGTTCCCGGCACAACTTAGAATGAAAATAGTCATTTATCATCAGTGATTCTTGCAATTTTATCTTTTAGCTGGCAGCTGACAGCTGACAGCTGACAGCTATTTTCAAAATAAAGGAGTTATTATGTCTGAAGTAATAAACATAACCGACGCGAATTTTAAGGAGGAAGTTCTCGATTCCGATGTTTTAACCGTCTTGGATTTCGGCGCCGAATGGTGCGCACCCTGCAAAAAGCTGCACCCTATTATGGCGGAAATCGCCAGCGAATTTAACGGAAAGGTTAAAATCGGATATATCGATGTAGGAGTAGCGCCCCGTATCGCTCAAAAATACGCGGTTATGTCCGTCCCCAGGTTGATTTTTTTCAAAGATGGCAAGCCGATTGAAACCGTAGTCGGATTAATTCCCAAGCCGAAAATCATTGAAAAAATGGACTCTTATCTCTAAAACGGTCCAAATACGCATTAGAACAGGTCTGATTTTTCATTCGTAGACAAGGATAGGGGCGTTCAATTGAACGCCTTTATTAGTTTATAGCCATTCTTAAAAATAATGTCTTATCTAATCTACATTTAAATAATATTCTAAGTATTTGATTGGTAGGAGTTTGATTAATCAAACCC
>JABMRZ010000265.1 GCA_013202315.1 Candidatus Tariuqbacter arcticus
CAGTATTTTCAGAATTATTACTTCATTACTTTATTTTCTGTGAATCCTTCTCTTTTAAATTTCCAATTTCCAATGCTAACTGGGAAGCTCCCTCTTCCGGGCGAAGTCTCGGACGGATCGTAGGATTCTTAGTTGTTAGTTATTGGTTGTTGGTTATCAGTGGTCGATGGTAATTCTTCGGTTCACGGTTCACGGTTTTCGTAGAATAAAAAAACCGGGCTGAAGAAAAACCCGGTTCTGAAAAAACATATCTATTACCATTATTTGAATAGGGCTTTGATCGAGCCCCAGGTTTCCTGGAAGCCGGAGAAGGTCAGGGTAACCGATTTAACCTCGCTGTAAGCGTAAGTCCCGTCGGCGAATATCATCTTTATCCGATAGTAATAAATCCTCTGCGAATTTGTCTTCATCACATCGTCATCGATATATTGATAGGTGGTGTAATTGCCTTGGGGCAGTATTTCTTCTATGAAGGTATAGTTAATATTGTTGGGGCTTCGCTCGATTTTATATTTGAGTAAATTCCCTTCGACTCCGCTTTGCCATTCCAAGATGGCCATATCGCCTTGGGAATCGATGGTGAAACTGATAATCACCGAATCGCCGGCGATTACCGCTGTCGCCAAGGCAAGGGCGATTATAATATAATTCAATTTCTTCATCGCGCTATTAACCTCCTCCTCAATTACAATTTGAAAATCTGTATTAAATTAATATAGGCAAATTTAAAATTAAAGTCAAGGAAAAATTCAGATATATTCTATGATTAAATTTTGGATAAGCACTCACTTTTTCTATTTAACTTTTACTGAGGCTTAAAAGTTTCCAAATATTTCGCTTCCTCGAACATTTTCAATTTTTTCAGAGCCTTTAAAAAATTGAAATGATTCACTTCAAAGAACCTCTTAAGTTCATTTTTTGGTATCTTTTTAACCAGTCTTACAGCATTCATAAGGTGTGCAGCTGCGTTTTCGGAATCGCCGGCTTCATAGAAATAATATCCGGAAAAATAATGAAAGACTAACTTCCGGTAGGGTTCTTGCCTTTCGTTTCTTAAGTCGGTGATTAGTTCGCTTCGTCTATCCCAACCGCGATAATATTGTGTATTGAATTTGGCGATTTCGTTGATTTGGTATGCGGCGTCGTAATATCTATCGCCTCCGAATTCGTTGAGTTTATCATATTCATACGCCAGCAGTAGATTAATATAAAAATCGAGCAGGCTGGTGAAAGGATGGAAGCTGGATGAGTGATTCAGGCTTTCGTTGGGCTTCAAAGCGAAAGTCCACCGTTTGTCGGCATACTGCAAATCAACGCCGTTGGTGATGATAATGGTAGCGGTGTAGCGGTCTTCATAGCTGACGGTTTTAGCTTCATCGAAGGCGACCGCCAATTCACAGTTTATATCGTATTGAAATTCATTTTCGGACCAATCGTAGTCGTTGATATAACTCGCCAATTCATCCTGCAAATATTTCAGTTTCGTCTGGTTCTCCAAAGGCATCTTTTCCAGCATAATTTCCACTTTGCAAACAATCTTCTGTCCATAGCATAGACTAACTGCAATTACAATGAGGATTAGGATATAAACGGTGATGGAGGAAAGTCTTCTTAGCATTTTACACCCGAAATCGTTGTTCTTATTAATGAATTTAATTTAACGGTGAACAGTGAACGGTAAACGGTGAACGGTAATATGAAAGTCGGTTAACTGTATTTATTGTTTGTGATCTTTCTTGGCAGCGCTGATATTTGAAAAAAAGAAAGCATAAGTTTACCTTACAATTTCAAAACTAAAGCTTGCAGCTCATTGCCCATAGTCTGACTTTATAAAAATATGAATAATGAATGACTTTGTCAAGGGAAAAATTGTAATATTCCTGGTAATAGTGGGTTTCAGCTATTCGGAAGCGGCGTTTGAATTGACCGGGGACAGCATTATTTCCTTGTCATTGTCGGGCGCGGGATACGCAATGCTCATCCCCGGCGGCGCTGTCGGCTCCAATCCCGCCGTTCCCTTCAATCAGACCGGCTTCTCTCTTACCTATCGTAATCTCTATAATTTGAAGGAATTGCGGCACACCGGAATCTCATTCTATCATGAAATATTCCGCCTGGGAATCACCGTCAAGGCGTTCGATTTTGGCTGCGAGCTTTACCGCGAAAACGCATTCGCTTTGAGCGCGGCTCGCGAGGTGACGAAGGGTTTATACTTCGGTCTGCAGATTGAACACTACCGTCTATCCATCCGGGATTATGGTTCCAGCGGCGCTTATGGATTTGATTTGGGGTGTATTTGGGAAGTGCAGGAGAATCTGTCGATTGCCGGGGGAGGGACCAATTTGAATAGACCGCAAATCGGAGAATGCTCGGAAGGGCTGCCGTTTATCCTCCGGGCTGGATTAGCATATCAGCCGGTTGAACACTTCCAAATCTACGCCGATATATTCAAGGACGAAGATTTCCCTTTGGAAACCCGCCTCGGAGTGGAACTCAGCCGCCTGAAGTATCTGACTATACGGATGGGAACCGCCGACCATCCGGTCAGTTTATCAGGGGGATTCGATATTCATTTGAACTCCGTTGGAGTTAGCTACGCATTCAATAGCCATAAGTATCTCGGTTTCACCCACTCTTTCGGTATGTTTTTCAGAATGGGAGACTGAACCGAAACCGATGAAAAGGCTAAGTATAACATTATTGACGATAGTTTTTTTCATTATCTCGGTTCAGGCGGAGGAAATCGAAGAATACTGGGAAGAGCACGGCGAGAACGATGAGCTGGCGTTCATCTTGGAATATGGAACCGCCTGTTGGGACTGGCTCAAACCGGAAATCATCGGCTATCGGTTATATTTATCCCCGGTGGATTCTTCTTCCTTGGAGGCTGTCATTCCCAATCGACCAAAAATGTTTAAACCGAGGGAGGGTATTGGATTCAGTTTCACTTTGCGTAATTCCGGCGAAGCGCTGGACCGCCGGATGGTGCGGAGCGAGTTATCTTATTCGGATGCCGTATCTATTAGGTATATCACCGAGAGTGACCCGGGCGAGGATTGGGGCGATTTCAACGCTTATTATCTAACCTATCGCAGTGATTCCTGGCGGGCGGTTTTGGGGAATTACTCAGCCGGGTTCGGTCAGGGATTGGCGCTGTGGCGCGGTTTCAATTGGGGAGTCTACCCGGAAAATCCGGTTTCGCCCTTCAAATCGGATTTCCTGCGGGGGTATTCATCGACTGGGGAGAATGGAGCGCTTTTCGGCGGAGGTATTCAACGGATGGGTAAAGTAATTTCCTTGATCGCTTTTTATTCCGATTCGAAATGGGACGCTTCCGCTGGAGAAGATGGAGTTATCACCCTGCAAACCTCCGGCGAGCATACAACATCATCTCAGTTGGAGAATAAAGATAAGCTGCGGGAAAGGATTTATGGTTCCCGTTTGAATATACATATTGCATCGCTTTTAAGCTTGGGATTATCGATGACATCGGCGGATTATTCCCCGCCGTTCGCCCCGGGAGACAGCGTCAAAGGAGCGTTCGATTTTGCCGGGGATCGCAATACGGTTTGGGGCGTGGATGGTGTCTACGAGCGCGATATATTCACCGCCGCCGGGGAATTCGCCCGGACTTCTTCCGGCGGAACAGCGGGTTTAGCCCGTTTTCAGCTTAAGTTCGATAAGGTGACCTGCCAGCTTTCGATGCGGGATTTTTCGCGCGATTTTAAAAATCTCCGTTCTATCGAGCCTGATGGTAATGAACGAGGTTTCACACTCGCCTTTTCGCTCAAACCGTGGCAAGGGGGATTGGTGAACGCTTACATCGATTCCTGGCGGAGACCTTGGCGGACTTACAGCTATGAGATGCCCCCGGCTGGCTATCAGACTGCCCTCTACTTCGCGCAGAGGTTTTCCGAATATGAATTTTCGCTTAGGCTGCGGAAATCGTTCACCGATCGAGGCGGGGATGAATTGACTCGGAATCAATTCCGATTGAATGTGGAGCGGGATTTGGGGTGGATAACTGTTCGCTTGCGGTTTGAAAAAATGGCTGCTTCGTCGTCCGAGAGCGATGAAGTTGGCTACTTGATTTCAGGCGGGTTGAAAGGGGGGTTATTTACCGGGCGGGGCGAGCTTTCGGTTTCGCGGTTTGAAATCCCGGATTATGACTGCCGGATTTATCAATATCAGGCGAATGTGCCGGGGATGTTCGGGGTTCCGTTCTATTACGGGAACGGATTCAATGTCAATGTAGTATATAAATTGAATCTTTTTCGCGATTTGATCTTGGCGGCTAATGCGTCCATTACACAGTATTCCTGGAAACCGAATATACCCGGGGGAGAGATCGACAGGACATTTTCACTATATTTGAGCTATCGGCGCAGTTCGTGAAATTAAGGATACCGCTGAGAGTTCAGAAATTGATTCCGGACAAACCTGAACAAATAATCCCTAACCAAAAATATTTGAAATTTAAAATTAAGAATTAAAAATGCAAAATTGAAAACAATTAGGCATTTCGATTTGTAACATTATAGTGCTTTGAAGTAATTCCTTGAAGACAATGTCATACTGAACTTGTTTCAGCATCTAAGAGATCC
>JABMRZ010000266.1 GCA_013202315.1 Candidatus Tariuqbacter arcticus
ACAGTAGGACAAGGATTTATGTCGATTATTATAACATAATAAACAATCGCAAAGCGCTAATATTTGCAAACCTCTAATAATATTTAGGAGCGTATATGAAACTCGTCGGCACTTTTAATGTTACACCCAAATTACCTGAACCTCTAAAGCCTCTTTATACTTTAGCCTATAATTTCTACTGGTGTTGGAACTACGATGTCATCGAACTGTTCCGCTGGCTGGACCGTGAACTTTGGGAAACAGTGAAACACAATCCAATTTTACTTCTGGGCACGATAGATCAATCCAAGATAGAAGAAGCATCGACAGATGATGGGTTCATCGCCCGTTTGGATAGAGTGTCGGCTAAATTCAATGAATACATAAGTTCCAGCGCCTGGTTCGGCAAGACGCACGGAGACCGCCCCAAGGGTTCAATCGCATATTTCAGCGCGGAATATGGCATAACCGAATCGCTGCCAATTTATTCGGGAGGGCTGGGCATCTTAGCCGGCGATCATTTGAAATCTGCCAGCGATTTAGGGCTGCCCTTAGTCGGGGTCGGACTCCTTTATCAAGAGGGATATTTCAGACAGTATCTGAATGCCGACGGCTGGCAGCAGGAATGGTATCCCCGCAACGACTTTTACAATCTGCCGCTGACCCCGGAGAAAGCCACTGACGACAGATGGCTTAAAGTCGAACTCGATTTTCCCGGTCGAAAAGTCTACGCCCGTATACTCCGCGCGGATGTGGGACGGATCCCACTCTATCTTTTGGATGTTAACCTGCCGGAAAATTCACCTGAAGACCGCACCATCACCAATCAATTATACGGCGGCGATATCGAAAATCGCATCAAACAGGAAATCCTGCTGGGTATCGGGGGAATACGAGCCCTGAAACTCCTGGGCATTATTCCACAGGTTTGTCATATGAACGAAGGGCATTCCGGATTCCTCGCTTTGGAACGGATTCGCCTTTTAATAGAAAACGAGGGATTATCGTTCGAGGAAGCCCGTGAAGTAGTCCGCTCCGGGAGTATTTTCACCACACATACCCCGGTTTCCGCTGGGATTGACGAATTCCCCCCAGAAATGATGAATAAATATTTCAAACAATTTTTCCCAGATTTAAAAATCTCCTGGAAACAGTTCCTTTCTCTGGGAAGATTCAACCCCGGAAACGATTCAGGACCCTTTAATATGGCTATGCTTTCTCTTAATATGGCGTTGTATGCCAACGGGGTAAGTAAGCTGCATGGTGAGGTTTCCCGTAAAATGTGGTCGAATTATTGGCCGGGGGCGTCGATTCAGGAAGTTCCTATCACTTCAGTCACTAACGGTATTCATCATCGAAGCTGGATTTCACATGATATAAAAGAGTTGTTCGACCGTTACCTTAGCCCTCGATGGCGGAGTCATCCGGGCGATTTAACTGTATGGGAAGGGACAGATTCCATTCCGGCGGATGAATTGTGGAAAACCCATGAACGCCGCCGGGAACGATTGGTGGCTTACGCCCGCCGAAAACTGGTCGCTCAATACCGAAGGCGCGGGCTTCACACCTCTGAAATCGAGATTGCTTCCGAAGTATTAGACCCCTCAATACTGACCATCGGCTTCGCACGGCGGTTTGCGGCTTACAAACGGGCGACATTAATCCTGCACGACAAGGCAAGACTGAAGCGAATCCTCAACCATCCGGAAATGCCGGTGCAGATAATCTTCGCCGGCAAAGCCCACCCGCGAGACAATATCGGCAAGGGGCTGATTCGAGAGCTCGCACATACAATGCGGGAAGAGGATTTCCGCTATCGAATGGTATTCTTAGAGGACTATGATATCGAAGTGGCACGCTACTTGGTGCAGGGAGTCGATGTATGGCTGAACAACCCGCGAAGGCTAAAGGAAGCAAGCGGAACCAGCGGTATGAAGGTTCTCCCCAACGGCGGTTTAAACCTGTCTATTCCGGACGGCTGGTGGGATGAAGTCGAATGCCCGGAAGCGGGTTGGACCATCGGTTCAGGTGAAGAATACGAAAGTGAAGCCGTACAGGATGAGATTGAATCCAATGCGCTATACGATTTATTGGAAAGAGAAATTGCGCCGCTATTCTACAATCGCGGGCGGGATAGAATTCCCCGGCAATGGGTGGAGAAAATGAGGCTTTCGATAAAAAAGCTTTCCGCCGAATTCAACACCAATCGAATGGTTAAAGAATATGCGGAAATGATGTACCTCTCTGCGATGAATAATTTCAGCGAAATCAGCGGAGATGATTATGCCCGGGCTAAAGTCCTCGCCTCTTGGAAAAATAAAATGTATGAACCCTGGGATAAAATCAAAGTAGAAAACTTCAGAATCGATCTGCCGAGGGAAGTTAAAGTGGGAGATCTGGTGAATATTGAGGCTTCGGTGAATTTGGGTGAGCTTAAACCTGAAGATGTGACGGTTCAGATATATTACGGGCCCGTTAATGATAATCGTGTAATCACTGAAGGTAAAATAGCCGTCCTAACCGCTTGCGAAGGTAAAGAGGGTTCTTACCAATATCAAGGGGAGATCCCCTGCCGCAGAAGCGGCCGTCAGGGGTATGGTCTGAGGATATTGCCTCACCATCAAAACCTCTTGGATCCGCTGGAGATGGGCTTGATTTACTGGTACGATGAGATGAATGAATGATGAACTGCGAATTGAGAACCGCGAGTTAATCACCGTCCGCCTGCAGGTGGATTGAATGATAAATATTGAACGAGGATGAAATCAATAATCCAAAATGTCCAAGAAGAAAAAAGTCCTCATCCTCTGCACCTCCAATTCCTGCCGCAGTCAAATGACTGAGGGGTTGGTAAACTATGAACTAAGCGATAGTTGGATGGCGTTTTCCGCCGGGGTGGAACCGTCCTCTGTGAATCCACGCGCTGTCAAGGTTATGGCTGAAATCGGTATCGATATTTCCGGCAGCCGTTCCAAATCGGTGGAAGAGTTTTTAGCCCGGGATGACCTTGATTTGGTGATAACCGTCTGCGATCACGCTAAAGAAACCTGCCCGGTTTTCCTGCAACCGGTGGAACAGGTTCATATGAGCTTTGAAGACCCCGCCCCTTATAACGATGGACCGGATGAAATCGCACTGTCCAAACTCAGAGAAATCCGCGATAAAATTAGAAAAGAATTACTGCCATACCTTAAGAACAGACGATAAAACGCGCTATAACAATTCCCAAAAATTCCCCTGCCGTTAGTCTGTTAATAAGAGATATTCAAAAAATTTGACTATTTCGCACAAATTGCTTAAGATATAAAGTCAATGGATCTCCGTAAAAGACAATTGAGAACTATATTATGAACAAATGTTCAATTAGTTTCCTGCTGATTATATTTATATTCGCAAATCACCTGATGGCTCAAGATGTCGATTCGATTGTGGTCGAAATCTCAGATGGTATTGTTGTGGAAAGTATTGATACCGTTTCAGTTGAGAGTTTAAATTCTATCTCCGTTGAGAATCCCGATACGGTATTTGCAGAAACCCCTGATACTCTCGCCGGAGCAAGAATGGATACGGTTTCGGATGAAATCCCCGATGTTGTTTATGTAAACGCTTTTGCGGTGAATGTGAGATCCGGTCCCGCTTTGGATTATGATAAGGTCGGTGTGGTTTCCCTGAATACCAAACTTAAAGTCATTTCAGAATCCGAACAATGGTATGAAATCTTGATTGGAGATTCACTGGACGGATGGATTACCAGCAGATTCACCCGGCTTACCCCCATTTCCGGCGCTGAAAGGAACAGAATCATTTACCAAGATGGCGATTTTCAATCTAAAATCCACTTGATACGACGGTTGTCTCGAGAACACAGCGGGCACGGATTCAATTTGCTTAAAGATATAGTGATTGCCCATGATAAATATGATTATGGAATCGAATATGACAGAATCCTCCTGCCCGAAATTTTCAAAGGGTGGGCGGAAAATGAAATCGTCGAAGCGATGAATATCCTCATTTATGTGATGGAACAGGACCTGAAAGGCGAAATAGGCAAATCCCTTGAGGCGGTGCGAGAAATCAAACTCGCCGCCAAAGAAGCCATTAAGAAGTTGGTGAAGTTATAGACTTTGTGAACATAATCCCCTCATACACCATACCGAATTCATCCCCATACTAACCTGCTCCTAAAATTACGGAACATATGTTTATAATCGCTAATGTCGGTTAATCGTTGATATGACTTCTCAATTTGTGAATAACTCCTAAAGAACAGTCATTCCGGCTTGTCCGGAATCGATTCCCCGCGCGCTTTGCTTACGGAAATAACCAGGGTTTGGATGATCACAATTATTTGGGGATACTACCATAAAATCAAGAATGAGAACTAATCGACCAACTTTTTAAAAATTAATCTTGACTTTTATGAATTATTTTATTACATTGTAATCTTATTATCAAATAGGGATTCTATACTCCCAATAAGATCTTTATAGCTATTTTACAACCCTTTCTTTTGAATTTCAGTTATTTTACATACATAATTTAAGTCTATGCTGGTGTAGCTCAATCGGTAGAGCAGCTGATTTGTAATCAGCAGGTTGCGGGTTCGAGTCCCATCACCAGCTCTGCTGCACCGAGCATAACTTAATATATTTAATATACTTGGGGAGATGGCCGAGCGGTCAATGGCTGCAGACTGTAAATCTGCCGGCGGATGCCTACGGAGGTTCAAATCCTTCTCTCCCCACATTTTCACTCGAATAGAGTGAATTATAAGCGGGAGTAGCTCAGATGGCTAGAGCAT
>JABMRZ010000267.1 GCA_013202315.1 Candidatus Tariuqbacter arcticus
CTTAACCCACCTTCCCTTCCCGCCGGGTTTCAAGCGAAGAGTAACCCGGCGGTTTGAATGCGGCTTATTTTCATGCTTGGTGGGGCGCCGACAGGAGCATGAGGGTTTAACCTGAAAATAACCGGAACTCAAGTCCGCGAGCCGATTAATTTCATACTAAGTTGTGAGAGGGTTCGCGAAAGAGACCCTCTCATGAGGGTTTCTCATTTTAAGTAAAAACTTTTTTCCAAGAGGCACGAATGAAGGATGAAAATAAAACAAGGGAACAACTCATTCAGGAATTAGAAAGGCTGCGCCATAAGAACGAAGACTTGTTTGAAGCACGCCTTGAAGCTGAGAAAAAACAAGAAAAAGTACTCCAAATGGCTGCTAAAGCGGCAAATTTGGCTTCCATCGGGGTTATCGCAGGGGGAATCACCCATGAAATCAATCAGCCGTTAAGCGCAATCCAGGTTCACACCAATACGCTTCTTTATTTAGTCGAAGAAAAAAAATACAAACTGCCTGAACCTTTCACCAAGATATTCAATGAGATTTCCGAAGGGATACAAAGAATAAACATCATCATTCAGCATATGAGGTCGTTCTGGTTGTCAGCGGATTCGGAATCTTTGGAAGATGTAGACTTCAATCAGACGATTAAGAGCGCGCTTTCATTAACTAACCGAAAAGCGCTTTCCCATTCAATCAAGCTCAAACAGGAACTAACACCTCAGCGGATTTCCATTAAAGCGAACAGGTTCCAAGTTGAACAGATAGTAATCAATCTGGTCATCAATGCGATAAACGCTCTTGATAAGAAAACATCCATCCAAAAAGAAATATTACTAAAAACATCGATTTCCAACGGAAAAGCCGTTCTGCTGATACACGATAATGGAATCGGTCTGCCCACGGAGGAATATGAAAAGCTGTTCAGTCCCTTTTTTTCCACCAAGAAATATGATGAAGGGATGGGCTTAGGACTCGCCATTGTTAAAATGTTCGTCGACCGATTCAAAGGCGAGATCGAAGCAGGGGCAAACGAGGAAGGAGGCGCCACTTTCACAGTGCGATTTCCCGCTGAAAACTATAGTGAGAACACTGAATGAAAATACTGCTGGTAGACGATGATAATTTAGTGCGAAGCGCAATCGCCACTTTCATCGAAACTGCGCTCGGTCACCAAGTTATCCAGTGTGACGGAGGCGAGGAAGCCCTGCCGCTGTTCAAAAAGGAGTCCTTTCCCATTGTTATCACGGACATCAGAATGCCTGCAATGAGCGGACTTGAGTTCTTACGAAAGATTAAAATGACCCCAAAAGGAGATCGGACCGGGGTCATTATCATAACGGGATTCTCAGATCTGGAATCGGCGGTATTCGCCCTGCGGGAAGGCGCTTTCGATTATCTATACAAGCCGGTGGATGTGGTTCAATTAGCCAGAGCAATTTCAAGGTTCTGCGAACGGGAACTGCCTTCGAGTATTGAAAATGCCGCCGGGGAGGGCGCCTCCTTCTTAGAAGAAGCTCAGATGGATAATTCCTTGTCCAACTTGAAACTGGAACATAATGTTTATCTGAATGTGGAAGGCATCGGCAGAATAGGTGTTTATTCCGATGCTATGAAGGCCTCGTCGGTATTAGCGGGGCGCTTTCACGAAGACCGCAGCATCCCAGTTCTCATTGAAGGCGAAACTGGCACAGGCAAGGAAGTAATCGCCCGTTTAGTTCATTATGGGTACGACCAGAGTAATAATGAAAATAAACCCTTTGTTTCCATCAATTGCTCCGCTTTGTCCCCTTCACTGTGGGAAAGTGAGCTGTTCGGATATGAAGGCGGCGCATTCACCGGTTCAAAGAGTAGCGGTGCTGTCGGCAAGCTGGAATTATCAAAAGGAGGGACGCTTTTCCTGGATGAAATAGCGGACATTCCCTTGGAAATGCAGCCCAAGCTTCTGCGCGCTTTGCAGGAGAAGGAGATATATCGAGTGGGAGGCGCCAAGCGGATAAAACTTGATGTTCGTTTCATCGCGGCTACCAATCGCAATCTTAATCGGTATATGGAGGAAGGCAAGTTCCGCAAGGATTTATTTTATCGTTTGAATCTGGGCAGGATATATCTTCCACCTTTGCGAAATCAAAAGGAAGCCATAGTCCCTTTGGCGCAAATGTTCCTTTCGCAATTCGCTGAACAAAAGAGGCGGCGTTTCCGATTCATAGACAAGGAGGCTATGACAAAATTGGAGAATTATCACTGGCCGGGGAATGTGCGGGAACTCCGAAATACAATCGAAAGAGTAGTTATTCTATACGACGAATTCGAAGTGCGTTCCGAACATCTGAATTTTTTAAGCGTTTACGACACCAATTTATATATCGAGCAAGGTAGTATGATAAAACCCGGTCAAATCTTATTACCTCCGGGAAGGCTGAATCTGCGGGAGGTCGAAGCTGAAATCGTCAGAAAGGCTTTACATCTATTCAATAATAACAAAACCAGAGCTGCTGAGTATTTATGTATTTCCCGTCAGACCCTCAGAACAAGATTGAAACAATCTCACCGCAATTCAACCCAAATGGAAAACCCGTGAAGCTTACTTCTTACTGTCGGATTTCATACAGTTGGTTGAAATTCACCGGTTAAATTTGAACAGTTGAGGGGAATAACCCAATTTTCAGGACTTAATTAAGTTCTATATTAGATATAACTGAATGTATAAATATTAATTATTTATTATCTTCAAGCAATATTCATCGCCTATCGATTTCTTATAATTTTTATAATCAGTGTGTTGTGCGTTTCACCAAGAAGAGAATTGCAATGAAATGCGCCCGCATCGGACACTCAAGCATACCTTTAGTTCATCGTTGATATTGTGGCATATTGATTGCAGTTTCACGATAAGCAAATCCTAACCGGAATAAGAACGGGAACAATTCTTGGGAATCAATCTTGAAAATTTTGCTTATCGACGATGATTCACTCCATTTGAGCAGTCTGAAAACTTCCTTGGAAGTGCGCAATTATAAGTGTATATCTTTTTTATGTCCGGTTTCCGCCATAGAAGCATATCGAAAAGAGCATTTTGATGTGGTAATCACCGCGGTAAGGATGCTGGAAATAACCGGAGAGGAAGTATTGAAGACTGTCCATAACATAAACCCTGATGCGAAGGTGATATTAATAGTCAATTTCGACGATGTCAGAATTAATATAATGAAAGATGATGGTGTATACGCATTATTCTGTAAGCCGATTGTGATAGATGAGCTTGTTCGCATACTGGAAGAAATTGAAGAAAAACCAGCTAAAAATATTTGAAATATTGTATCATTATAGCTTTATCAAAAACCGCATCCATATTCGTCATTCCGGCTTGTCCGGAATCGTTCTCCTTGTTTTTCTGAAAGATGGATTTCCGCTTTCGCGGGAATGACAGGTAGTTAATCGAAAATTCTTTATGAAAATCGCTATATAAGGGAACACTACCACTATTTTAACCGTTTCCTTAACCTTTCGTTCCCTTTGAAAAAGCGCTTAAAAAAAGCCCCCCTTGAGATTTCAAGGGAGGCTGTGAAGAATGAAGCTGAAGGGGATTACTTAACTAAAAGCATCGATTTGGCAGCTTCATAATTTCCCGCGGTGAGCTTGTAGTAATACATACCCGAGGTTAAACCGGTTGCGTCGAAGTGAATCATATGCGGTCCGGCGTCCAGGTTTTGGTCAATTAAGGTGGCGGCTTCTTGACCAAGCATATTATACACCTTCAAGGTCACCATACCAGCATTCTCAAGCGTGAAGCTGATGAGGGTGCTGGAGTTGAAGGGATTGGGATAATTTTGGTTGAGCGAGTAAGTCGAAGGCGCCAGTTCAGTTTCACCCGAAGGCACACCGACAGTCTCAAACCAACCTAAAGTATTGCCGACCAGGGTTACGAATTGATCCCCAGCCTGGAATGCATGAGCGCCAGCCGGATTGTAACCGCCGTTCGCTTCAGGCATAAATGACAGGAACACGGTTTTGAAGCCGTTTTCGTATTTGCAGCCGTAGGTTTCAGCGTCATTCACCCCGTAGAAAATATCCTCCGCGGCGCCGACGCTGAAATAATCCGCCCAGAAACTTCCAGGATCCATATGCAGACCGAGAGTATCCCAGTAAGTCACATAGTGATCATCCTCGAAGTCGCCGGCAATCGGATCGCCACCCTCGCCCATATAAGTATCATCGGCTACATCAGGATCGTTCCAATATTCGTTCAAGCCGAGATAATCATAAGCGAAATCACCGGCGACGAAGGTGCCTGTCGCTCCAAGACCATTGGCATAGAAGTAATCCTGGTCGAACAGAGCCATATTGCCGCCGCCATCAAGGAAGCCGCTGTAGGCATTTTCATCATCGAGCGCCGGAACAGTGGACACACCCCAACCGCCAACGAGGATGGTGCTCCAGCCATATCCGGTCACCGATTCGTCGATGCCTTTATTGGCGCCGACATCCCAGCATTCAAAGTAATAGCCGGATTCATCCATAGCCCAATGGTAAGCGGTCCACCTGTCGCCAGTGCCATCATCGACGAAGAGCAGGTCGGCGTCGGGATGATTGGGCTCCAACACCATGAAGCTCTTGGGCAAGCAAAAGTTTTCCAGACCCCCGTCATCGATAGTTTCAATCCAGTAAGAGATTTCACTGCCGATTGCCTGACCGGGAATATCAGCGTAGAATATGTCACTGCCCGGTGCGATGCGTTCCAAATCGATGACCATCTCCGTCCCACTGTTAACCTTATAATGGAGCTCAACAATGTCATCTTCATTGATTCCGGGGGGATCATCTTCCAAAACACAGGTAACGGTGTAGGGACCATCATAACTGAAAGTGTTGGATTTTTGCGAGACATTACTGATGAGGATGGGCATGCCCCAGGGATATTCAACCCATACGGTCATCATAACTTCAACGACAGTTGAGAACAGTATATCAGAGCTGTATGCTCCCCAGTCGTTAGGGTACTCCTCCATCCAAGGCCCGCCAAACCAGGTATAGGTGAAGCGGATGCCCTTGACATCCATTCCATCCGCCAGGCATTGCGGCAGCTCATCAAGCTTTACCCAGCCAACGCCGAATATATCCGATTCCAGCGTGACTGAATCACCGACCACCCATTCGGCTTCCAGATCGAGGTCAGCCCAGGCATATCCAGGTGAGGCGTTGGGAACCAGACTGGTAATCCAATCACCGATGGGACTCACCGGGCTGTCGCCTCTATTAGGCGCAGTGCCGTCGGGATACAATGCCTCTGCTTCTTCGCTGTACCAGGCGGCGAAGGCATTAATATTTCCGGCGTTGTACCACTGGACTTCAACCCCTTTTACGATGCAAGCCGCAGGCGGTTCAAAGACCACGAAAAAGGTGTCATCCAAAGCCCCGCTGCCGAGGTAGTATTCAGCATTACCGTCATGATGCGATACCGGATACTCGGTATCGAGATAATTCTGCGGATTAATGCCTCGGTCCTGCAATGCCTTCGGCAGGAGTGGATAGACATCGGAAGCCATTAGGCTCGATGTCAGCAGTGCTATTACTAACACTGTTAAAGAAAGCGCTGTTACGATTTTCTTCATTTTATTCCTCCAATTTTAGTTTGGAATTTGTTTAATTATTAAACAGCACGCTTCTATTATTTGGTTGTTATCTCTTATAAATATAATGAATGTTAATCCGCGAGTCAATTATTTTCATCCAAAGCCGTGTGTTGGCCGCGAAAAAGACCATTATATAATGGTTTATCTGTAAGAATCAATGAGAGCTCTGAGTTCGGATAAAAATACGACATAATCCGCCGTATGGTAGTAAGTCGTCAGGAAAATATCCCCCGTCTGCGGAATCGGCACTCCGAAAAATGTTATATCCGTCCCCGCTTGTTCAAATCCCTCAACAGTATATTCGATGGGATCGGGAGAGGCGTCATCGGTTACCTTGGTTACGTCCAGCAATTGGACACCGGGAACGGTTAGCCTGCCGTAACCCAACACGGTGGTGGAATCGAAAAGGGTCTGAACGATAATAGGGTCATCTTCCGTAAATTGCAGATCCAACAATACGCTGTCGGCTACTTCGCAGATGGCATAATACGAATTCACAAATTGCGACAGGGCGTAATAGGCGTCAGCTTTTGCCACCAATAATGCCTGACGATTGACATCTAAATCATAAGTGAATACAAAATTCGAGTCGATCGTTAAAGTGGCGTTCACATTCTCCACCACCATAGGAGCGTAATATCCAATGTCATCCGGATATAACCCCTGATAAGCCCCCACCAGGCAGGCGGAGGATTCTGAATTATACCGGTCTATCTCATCCGGATCGGTGACCACGCCCAAATTGATTAAAGATGACACATTATAAATATTGGATATGGCGGGATTATATTGACAGTCGCGCATTAAACTCCAGCCCAGTCCAAGATAAGCTTCAATCGCCAAGGCATTTCGGGAAGAGGCTTCACTGAAATCGATGATGGCTTGTTCATAATCGCTATTGGTGAAATTCTCCCAGCCGCTCTCTATCAAATCTGGTACATCCGTCGGAATACCCGTCGGAATGTCATCGCTGGAATGTTCACAGCCCCAGATGAAAAACAGCGATACGATGGCAGCCAAGATAATATATTTTCTAATCCTGGAGATCATAACTTGATTCTCCCTCTTATATTAATTTATGCTTTCAATTTAAGAATTCAATGAAATCGGGATTAAGTTTGATTATCGAATTCCCAACTATTTCAATAATATCATCTTACAGGCTTTGTTAAACTTGCCGGATTCAAGACGATACAAATAAACCCCGCTCGCCGCCGGAATCCCGCTGTTGGAACGACCATCCCAGACAAGAGAATGGAACCCTGTATGCTGGAATCTATCCACCAAGGTCGCTACTTCACGGCCAAGAATATCGTATATCTTCAGAGTGGTATTTCCAGCATACGCCAATTGATAGTCTATCCGGGTGGTGGGATTGAAGGGATTCGGATAGTTCTGTTTGAGCGCATAATTATCGGGAACCAGCAGGTCGGTGGGTATGGCGTTATGCGGTCCGGTTTGTAACTGCATCAATCCCAATTGCTTGGCGCGCACACTAATGGTCTGGGTGGAAGGATCGGGTTCGCCGCCGATATATACCCAGGAATCATTGCGATATAGATACACGCCCAATTCACCGGGACTGTGAGCTCCAATATAATCAGCATAAGGCAATGACACCCAGGCAGGTTCATCGAGGTAAATCTCCGGCTGAATATGATAAGCGGGACCTATCGCTTCCCGTTCTATCGCCGGCGGTGCGGCGAAATAACTGTTGCTGAATAAATATTGATTTTGTTCATCCGGCGCGGCGTTGCTTTCAATCACCCGCAGGGATACACTGAAAGACTGCGGATAGCTGTTGGCTTCGATGACGAAGTCTGCTCCATCTATCCCAAAAACGAGACCGGCGCCCGGATTATAATTCTCCACCACAAACGAATATGGTCCGATATAATATTCTTCACCGGATAAATCCACGAAAAACGCTTGTATACTATAAGTACCCGGAGAATCAAAATTCAAATAACTCGCATAGAGACTGAAATCCTCTTCATATCCAAACGGCTCCAGGAATTCATAGGGCTGCATCAATAGTGAAGTGGTAATGTCGCCATATTGGTAAATCACCTGGGGCACATCACCTCCGGAAGAACCATCGCCCCAAATCAAATCCGATACCAGCAGATATACATCGAACCTGTTGGGTACGATGGTGCTTTGAGCGACACTAAGCTGTGCCAGCGAAATCTCTTCACAAGTCTCTGTAATTTTCCCATAACCCCCCAAAACCCCGACGATTACACAAGTCCTGTAATCATCCGGCTCTATTCCCGGCGTCCATCCGTCATTGGGGTTCACATTGAAAGATGTCTGGTGGGTTATGGTATCATAGGGGAAATATTTGAAATAGTAATTAGGATTATTAAACTCAAGAACCGGGTCATTCTTCAACAAAACCTGGTACATATTCATTTCGGTGAAAGGTAAAAGGATTTTAATGGTCGAAGTATCTGCCAGCATTGGATTCGAGGTGGGTGAATTATAGTAATGATAATAATAGCCGAACGACCAATCTTCTTGTGAGATGTTATAGGGCGGCGGCCCCTTTTCCGGATCCCACTTAAATATCACCGCATTCTTCCCGCTTACCTTCCCATAAAGGTCGGCATTATCAAACTGGAACATACGATCATCGCCGGTGATATATGGATTAACCCCAACAAAATTCATATTGGTGGTATCCATTAAACAAGCCATAGCATAATTACCGAACACATCTTTAGCGGTATGATTCGCCCAAAGTTCCTGCAGTTCCGGGGTTCCAGCCCCTTCGTCCAATAGCTTCTGGAAAGAGATATTGATGGCTTCCATATCCACCGTCGGCTGAACCGCGAGCATTTTGACTAAATCCATTTCGCCATATTTTTCGTAAAGATACAGCATAAACAGATAGGAATTATAAAAGTCGGTGCGGGTCTTTAATCCGGTAGAGAAATTCTTTAATGAATTGGCGGTCGGTGTAGTAGGATCACCGGCGCCGTAGAAACTGACTTCACCCTCAATCACCCATTCGGCGAAAGAGGCGAACCCTTCGATCATCCATTGACTCTCCCAGGGATCGACCTTGTAGCAAAGCAATTTTGCATAAGCGTTATCAATCGAATGGAATACGGTTACCGGGAAGCCGGGAGTCTTTCTATCCCGCCATTCTTCATTGGAACCGCCCTCATCGTATAGATAATTGCTTGAATCGGTTTGGGAAAAGAGCTGGGGCCAACTATCGATATAAATCAAATCGAGCTCGTTGGTATTGAATTCTCCGCCCGTTTCCCAAACGCTTTTCTGATCGTTTGGATTGAAGAATGAAGCTATATAGTAGCCTTCCTTGGTGTCGTTGCGCCCCAGATTATATTCGTCCCGGATATCGCAAAGGAGCATATTTACGGTTTCTGGGACTAATTCCTCCTTGCCGTCAGCGAATATGGAATTCACCTGATAATACCCTTCGCCTGAACCTTCAAAATGATCCCAGACAACTTCTACTTCAGAAGGGATGATGGGCACTGCGCCATAATTAGTGGTGATTATATCTCCGAACATATCCACATCGTAATACGGCCGCCATTGATCATCGGCGACATAGACCACGCAGTATTCGCCGATTTTCCTGATGGTGGCGGGGATTTCTCTATCCAAAGTGGGGAAAGCTTCTTTACTCATCAACCAGAAATTCCGTCCGATACCCACCAGTGCAACAGCGGATTCCTCGCCCGACATTAGAGTGTCTCCATCCACAAACAGTTCAGGCAAATCCATATTCCCCAGACTATCAGCGCTGATGAAGGCGTTATCTTCAAAAGTAACTGCGACCGCTACTTTATCCTCATTGGAAAGCCCGTCGATAGCGGCGATATCAGCGGCGGTCAAGCCCAACAACAGCCAGCCTGGATCGTCACCATATTCCACCTCGCCACCGGTGAAAGTCAAACCGGCGAAAGTTATCAGGCTGTAATCCACTTCGGTGGTCATCGCATCGGAAAAATGCAGCACAAATTTCTCAATTGAATTATTATACTTGACATAATCCGGCAGCGGAGGGGTTGTATCGACGATGTAAGTGATTATTTTAGAACTGTCAGCCGTAACCGCCCAGTTGCCGTTCAATTTCGGGGTCTGGAGAACGGAAAACGGTTCTACCAACAAGAGCAGATTCTCCTTGTCAGTTACGCTTTCCACCGCTAACTCATCCGACGGGTTCAGCGCTATCCAGAGCAGCTTGCTGTCGCCCGATTCGCTCAATTCATCGGAGGTGAATGAAATCGTGTCTGAACCATTAAGCAAAGAAAATCCTTGAATGTTGACATCTTCCGTATTCTGTTTGATTGCCAGATCGAATTTTACTTCCAGTATATTAGTTTCAGCGTAGTAGGAGGCATATTCGATGATGGGAGCTTTGCTGTCCTCCAAATTGTCTATCTCCACCGGAACATCAAATGAAAATAGATTGCCGTTTCCCAAATCATCTAAGACCGCGTAAGTCTCAATCGTTAAATACACCGGAGAACCTGGATTGCTATTAATCGCATCTTCAACAATCATTTGGTCAGTGGTCAAGAGGGTGATTTTCACATAGCCGCTGGCATTAACAGTCGGAGGCTTCGATGCGGCTTCAAGAGTGATGAAGCACTCTTCAATCTCAAATGAGAATTTGGGAACCTGAATATAGTTCGTACTCAGCGCATTGTTGAAATATACTATCAGCTCATTCTTCGCTATGTCATACCTCGCGCTGTCGGCAACTAAAGGATCTGCGTCTTCAGTGAAAGTCAAAGTATATCCAACTTCGCCGACAACGGCATTATAATCCTGGTCGACGAAGGTATAAGCCGGGAAGGAAATCTCCAAATTATCGGTATCAAGATTTTCAACCGCTTTGTAATTGTCTAAAAGCAAATCGATTTCCAGGATTTCAGCGTCGGAGGTGTTAATGACCGAGCCGCCGTCCAAAGTTACCGAGCCGGCGCCGTCAGTTATGGTAATATTTTTCAAGATAACATTCTGCTCAAAGTCGAGTACGCCATTGTCATTTCGGTCTTCGCCGACATCCAATATCCCGTTGCCGGGATCGTGATGTTCAACACCCAAAGTATCGGTCCAGAAGAACATCAAATCTTCTTCGATCGAATCCCATTGAACTAACCGGTCGAATTCGAGGATGAGACGATTGGTCGCGGCGTCATATTCAGCGCAAATGATTTCGGGCGCATCACCGGAATAATCATAATCTACAAGAATGGAATCGGCGAGGGTTTTCTCCGTATTAGGCTCATTATCAGTTCCTAAATAGGTCATCTCCCTCACCAGCATATAGATGTTATCCTTATTTTCGAAGCTCTCAATCGATTCAAGAGAGCTGTAATCGATTCCCCAAGTCGCCAGGGAATCATCGTTCTCGTCCACATAATCGCTGTTATGACCCTCGAAGAACAGTCGGATTTCGATATAAGTATCCGAGACATTGGTATTCAGGATAACCCCGCCATTCAAGGTGACATCGGGATTATCGCCGCCGTTATCATCGTCGAGGGTGATGCCGCCGATACTGAACATATCGGAACTAGTCCAGATGGGACTGTCAAATTCAACCCTCAGCACATTGGTGTATTCGTCAAAAACGGCGCTGGTGATATTCGGAGCCTGCGCAAATACCAGCGCAGTCCAAAATACAAGAACGAATATGATTGATATTTTTCTCATTGATATTTCTCCTCCCCTCACATATTAAAGATAAAATCGAATCGCTGCACCCAATCCAGAACGCCGAAATCGGAGTAGGAATAATTGACAGTCAATTTTTGCCACAAAAATCCTACGCCGAAAGACGGTCCCGCCGTATCGTGTTCGAAGCAGTAGCCGCCTCTAAAGCATATCTTATTCCACATCATAGCTTCGGCGCCGGCGTTGATTCTTTCGACATTATCGTTGGGATGGACTATATCGGCAGCGACGGTAAAACGGCTTTGTTCACTATCATAAAGTTCCATCGCCGCCCCTAATTTGAAAGTCATAGGGAAATGGAATGGCAGGTATTCGGTCGGTTCGGACAGGGGAACGCCATTATCCAAATCCCAATAATCGCCGGAAAGCTGTATCTCCGGCCCGAAATTCCGTATCGACATCCCCAATCGGAGACTATGGAATCCGGTGTAATATTGAATTCCCAGATCGGTCGCCCAAGCGTTGGAGCTCTGGTCGTCCAAACGCTCCCTGACAAATTTTAAATTGGCGCCGAAAGAGAATTTGTCCGTGAGTCTGCGGGCGTAGGTTATCCCCGCCATCATATGATCGGTGCTGAAGTCTCCGATTCCCCCATCGGGATTCTCGACCGTGGTTCTCTCAATATCGCCCGAATTCATATAAGATACGCTAAAGGCGAACACGCCGATGCCGGGGAAGTATTTCGCCACCGCCAATGCGTCATAACCGATATCCGCCAGCCAATTAATATGAGAGACGAATACGCTGGTTTGGTCGATATTAACCAGTCCTGAAGGATTCCAGAACACGGCGGTTATATCGTTTGACACCGCTTCATAGGCGCCGCCCATCGCCGCTCCTCTGGCGCCAATGCCTATCTTCTTAAACTGGGCGCCAACCGTTCCGACTTTAGCGAACTCCGAACTGAAGGCTGTTACAGGTATCAGTAGGATTAAGACCCAAAGCTTTCGCATCATTGAGCCTCCTTTATATATATTTATATTATTGCTTTCATAACACTTCACTGCTTTGAAAAATCGAAGTTAATTTATAATGTCGGGGTTGAGACAACCCCGACTCCACAGTTAATTGCAACGCAGACGGAGGCGGGATTGTCCTCAATCCCGCCAACTATTAAGAGCTATAATGTTACCTATTTTCTAATTATTGTTGTGGCAATATAATATTCTACCTAATAATCACCATCTTGCCTATCTTCTTATCATCATCGGTCTCAACTACATAGAGATACAAGCCCGAAACTACCGATTGATTGTTGCGGGAAATCAAATCCCAAATCTCATCGCCATAATTGGCGTCATTATGGTAAATTTCTATGACTAAATCGCCGATTAAGGTGAACACGGATATCTTGCAGGTAGGCGGCAGATGAGTGAACATCACTTGAGCTTCATAGCGGGGTTCAAAAAGCGATGTCCCCTTGTAAGGATTGGGAACTACCCTAACCTGAGAAAGGTCGTTGGCATCCGTCGGCGGCTGGAAATGAGGAACGACCGGATCAGGCGCGCCGTTCGGTGTCTTTTTATAATTGCTCTTAGCCGATTCTATGGAACCCAATCCCAATTCCGGCTTCGCTGGGTCATACGCGGCGACGGAATAGAAATAACGGAGACCGTTAATCGGTTCCAGAATATCCGCGCCCCAAAGATTGACGCCGCCTCTATCGATGAATGTGTGATCGTTATAATATAAACCGGTACCGCTTTCGCCCCACTCACCGTCCACATCCGGTAGATTAACCGGGTTGCCGGGGTTCAATGTGTCCCCTTCTGTATTGGTGACATATACATCTTCATCGCGGTTATCGCAGGCGAAAATCAATTCCCAGCTTGTAGCGCTATATTTAGAGCGATATATTTTATACCCCTCAAAATCTGTCCCGCCGACGAATGCGTCGATGGCGGTTTCGGCGGTCTCATCCCAAACCAGTTGAACTTGGCGGTCGCCCGGACTATAGGTTAAAGTCGGAATTGCGGGAGGAATCGGCAGCAGCCAATGGACATCGGTGTCAAATGCTGAAGGGGTCACCGGATTACTCCATTCCGACCCGGAATAATAAGCGCTTATCGAATTATCCATCGCTACGCGCAATCCTTTCAATCCCAAACCAATCCCGTAAACATATACCACCTTAATGGTGTCGCCATCCGCCCAGCCGCTGAACATCCCGGTACTCTGAAGGTAGCGGTAATCGAAAGTGGGCGCGCCGGCTTGATAGCTGAACGGATGAGGAAGGAATTTCATCCCTAAAGAAAAGGAATGGTCACCGGTCATATATTGATATTTTTCAATATCATTGCCCGGGTCTGAATTCCAGTTCCACCAGGCGTGCGCGTAAGTCCTGAGCATTGTGTCTTCAGGCGCTTCCTGATAGCCGCCGCCGCCGCCGAACTTATCGGTGAAATAATCGGACCAAATCAAGCGCCCTCCGACGAAGCCGGCGTTGCCGGGATAAGTTAACTGCCGCTCGCCCACATCGTTCTCCGCAGATGCGGGATAATCCGAATCATACATATAAGACATATTCCTGGGAATCAACCAGCCGTATAGGGTGTCGCCATTAGCCATTGTCAATGGTTCAGTCGGTGGTTCATTCTTATAAATTACCGGACCGTTGGGGTCCACATATACTTGATATTCATCCCAAACTCCGTCTGAAACCGCGAGGGTAGGATCGTAATTGGGATTCAACGCCACTCCGCTGCGGAAATCGGCCCGGGCATAAGGCCAGCCCCACTCATCATAGCCGCCGAGTTCACCGTCAAGGTCGTAGTCATAATTATCGACCACATCGTATTTGTAGGGATTGGTCTCTGCCGCGCCGGTATATCCGTCATAATCGACCAGGTCATCGATATTGGCTTGATCGGCGTCTCCGCCGGGACCCGAAGCCACATCGTTATCAAAATTCCACCCCATCACCACACCGTTCAGAACACCGCCGCTCATATTAATCAGGTAATATTCATAAGCGACAAAGTTATAATAATCGGGCATACTCCAGGATAGACCGCGCTGCACAACTTTAACTCCAATGGGATTATGACCGGCGATTTCTTCCAAGTCGTCAAAGATGACATAGCTATCTTGAATAGACCTGCCAGGTCCCAAATAGAATGTTGAACCCTCGGTCGGTTCAAACTCATAATTACCGTAATCCGCGTGCGAACAGAGCATTTGTCCTCCGACCAAGGCTCCCACCCAGAACCTGCCTTCCCAAACATAGTAAATTTCCGACCCGGCGGGCCATTCACCGGAAGGCAAGGTAGCGTTCGGTTCACCATAGTTGGCGAAATTACTGGAGGCGGTCCAAATATTCCCCACATTGTGAACCTTGTACATTTTTATCGGTCTGGCGCTTATATTGGGGTTAATAGGGGCTTGACCCTTTCCATATTTCTCCTTTGCTTCAAGGCAGATTGAGAAAATCAGGATTAGAGCCAAGATTAAAACAAAGTATCGCTTCACTTTAGTCCTCCTTTTGAGGATTTATTACAATATAATATATTCTGATGACAATATTCAACTTCTATCAACTGAGATTAGAATTCCAGCGCCATCCCAACTCTGATGATGCGCCCGGGCATCCAGACATCGGGGTCGTCATATTTACCATCTATATCACCGCCGCCTTCCCATTGGACATACCAGGCGGGATCGATGGTATCGCCTTCATTACCGCCGAACTGGAAGTATTCATCATCCACATTCTGGCGGTCGAAGATGTTATCAACCTGCAGATAAGTCAGCAGGTTGACCGTTTTACTCACCTCGAAACGCTTGTCAACCCGCAAATCGAATCGGATGGTCCAGGGAAGACGTTCGTTGTTCTCAACTACTTCGCGTCCGGCATTGGGCGCAAAAGTGAAGGGGCACCCCGAACCATATTGGCAAATTATATTGATGCCTGAATCTTGGAGCGGTCCGAACCTTTTAACCCCTCGCGGGATGCGGAACATCACATTGCCGTTGACTGTATGGCGCTGATCCCAATCGAGATATTGTTCTTCAGTGGGAACTATATTATTCGCCCATACGGTCTCATAATTTTGCCGATGCGAAGAGCTCTTTCCCTTGGCGACGGAATAGGTGTAATTCACCGAACCGGACATCCAGGTGCCCCGCTTATCGAGATTCAATTCAAAGCCTCGCACATTGCCATAATCGGTGTTTATATACAGACCATACCAGTCAGCCACTGTGTAATACACTTGTTTAACATCGGTCAGACCGGTTATATCTTTGTAGAAACCGACCGCTTCAAAGGCTAAGTTATCGCTCAATAAGTGTTCCCAGCCTACTTCGTAGAGCGTGGTCCGCTCAGGGTCCATATTGGGATTGCCAATGAGCGGGAAAGCCCCGGTGAAATCGAAATTGAGATTGGTGAAGAGTCGAACGAAAATGGGCATCTGGAAATACTTATCATAGGTGAAGCGTAGTTTATCCCGAGCGGTGAAGGGGAATGACATCGAAAATCTGGGTGATAAATAGTTCTTGGTGGGAACATCGGTCGGATCTTTTATCTCACCGCCTATGCTCGGCTCTATAACCGGATTATTAATATCGGATGGATAATTACCATAATGGGCGTCAAACCGATCGAAGCGGAAACCGAGCTTAACAATCATCCCTTCAAATTCCATCTTATCTTCGATGAAAGCCGCTAATTGCTTGGGCTTAACCGTATAATTCTGACCATAAACATTACCACCGGAAGCGAAATCGACATCATGTGAGAAAATATCATAGAATTCCGCTTCCAATCCCACCTTAATTTGATGATATCTATTCACTTGTGAAAACAATGTGCCCTTTAAATGCCAGCGGGTCCGGTCATAATTGTTCCAGCGCGCCCGAGGATAAACAGTACCGCTGGAATATTGATAAAATCCATCGGCGTCCTTGGTGTCCGGCGGCAGCGAAGGCAGATTCTCCCAAGGCATCACATCATAATCGAGTATCCCGTTGCCGTTGCCCAAGCCCCAAGCGGGGTCATCTTCCCAAGGTTCAAGAATGCCGTTCCCGTTCAAATCTTCGCTGGAAGCATCGATATAGCCGTCGTTATCATTATCATAGAATAAGTCAGTATTAAAGTCATCACTCTGCCAGTCCCACATACCATTGTGGTTTAAATCCTCAAAATCCTGAACGCCGTTGCCATTATAGTCTATCCAGAAAGAGGTGGCTTCCGCAGGATTAGTAACATTATCCCAATACCAATTATAATTGCCCGAAAGCGTGTCCATCACTTGAGTGATATATCCTGCGGGAATGGCATATTCCAAATCGAGGATTCCGTTCCCGTTGAAGTCCTCGTTAATGTTCTCGAATACATTGGAAGCGAATTCGGTATAGAAACGGTCCAATTGTAATTCATAGAAAGTCCGGGAACTCAAATTATGAGTCCATTTAGCGGTGAATTTGTTGGTCATCCGGTTATATTCAGGCGTATGATCGAGCATATTATAGACGCTTAAGTTGCTGTCATGGTTCAAATCCTCACTCTGAATCGAACCATCATCATTTAAATCTTCGCCTTCATCCAAAACACCGTTATGATTCAAATCCTCCGTATCGAGCAGTCCATTCCCCGCCCATCCTAAAACATCATCGAAATAGCTATCACCATTATACCACATATCTTCATTTGTGCTCTGGTTCCAGAGGTGGAAATAGTCGATGTATTCCTGATCAGTCCAGAAACCGCTGAATACCAGTTTGTGTTTCGCAGACAGGTTATAGGTTAATTTTCCACTGTAGCAGTATCCGGTAGAATCTTCATGGGGGAAATAACCCTTGGTGTCATAGAACTCAAAAGCGCCGAAGAATCTCATTCCCAAACCGGGAAGGATATCTTTGGAAAACGGAACCGGGCCGCCCAAAGTGAACTGCAGATTTTTCAGCATTTCATCGCTGGAAATTTCCGAGGAACCGAAATCGTTGGTCTTATACCGCAGTGAACCGGACAGCTTGTCCCCTCCCTCTTTCATTATCATCTGGATGACACCGGATTGAGCGTTGCCGTATTCGGCGGAAAAACCTCCCGTTTCGGTGGATAATTCTTCAATAGCATCTGATGGCACTGAACCGCGGTAAACACCTGCAACCGGATCCATTATCGATGCTCCATCAACCATGTATACTACTTCGGTGGCGCGCCCGCCGCGGAAATTGTTTCCCACCGTACCGGCGGTGAGATTGACAACTTCGAAAATATTGTCCACCGGCATCGCCATCATATCTTCGGAAGTCTTGATGGTTCTGGAAGCGGTAACATCCTTCTGCATCATCGGCCTTTCGGCGACGATAACAACCTCTCCTAATTCCAATGTGGCTTGAGGCAACTCGAAATTCAGGTTGGTGGTCAAGTCGGATATAACAACTACTTTCTCCATCGTCACTGTAGTATATCCGACCATAGATGCCTGGACAGTATGAACACCAGGATTCACATTGAGGATGAAATAATTGCCGTCCAGGTCGGTGGTTGAACCAAGGGTTGTGCCCGTAACGATCACATTGACCCCTGGTAAAGGGTCACCGGTCCCTTTCTCCGTTATCCGCCCGGTTATTTTACCGGTGATACCGGCAAAGACGAAACTAACGGAAAAAAGGAGAATTATCACCACCAGAAAACATTTTCTGACAGTCATATCGCTTTCTCCTGTATTATATTTAGTATAAGTTGACCTGTGATATTGGATTTAGCTTATTATTAGTTCTATATTAGCATTTTTTTTGAATTTGTCAAGTATTTTCGCTGCACGGAAATTTAATATTGGCGTTATTTATAATTAAGCATATTATTTTCAGAATGTTAAGTTAAAAATCAGTGATTAAAAATTGTCTTCTTTTTTATATCACCATCTTAATATAATAAAATCGACTCTATTGGTCAAGTGTTTTTCAGGTTTATCCAATAAATTTTCGCTAAAAACTTTAAAATCGACTCTACCATCTCTTATATGCCCTTTGTTGGAATTCAGATTTCAACAATCGTTCAATTCTAATGATTATCGTTATAATTCGGAAGCAGTCCTCTATCCGCCCGATATTGCCGGAAAGTCGATAAACGGTGGTGATCCAGTTTAGCGACGATGAATCCAGGCATTCCTTGGCAGTCTTTGAGCTGAATTTTGTTCATATCTGAAGTTTCAACGCTCATTGAAGGATCGCAGATTGAATAACCGCCGGCGCAATACGGCTTCCTCGGTAATGCCGGATGGTCAGCCACCATAGTGATGACCGCATTTTCCTGAGCGCGGGTCAGAGCCAGCGCGTGCCATAAATACCGCCCGTATTCCTGATAAGCAGAATTCCGTACCACCGATTGCGCGGGAACCGCTATAATATCCACCCGCTCCATTAATGCTCTGGAAAGCTCCGGATACCACAAATCTGCGCATATCAATATTCCCACCCGCCATTCTTCGATGTTGAATATTCCCGGTTCACCTCCCGGAGTAACCCCGAATTTCAACTCTCTGTCATACAGTTTTCGTTTGGAATAAGAACCGATTATTTCGCCTTGTCGGTCGAATACGAAACAGGTGTTGAAATATTCGCCTGTAATTTCATTCAATCGATGAAAACTTCCGCCGATTATATAGCTTGAATAAGTTATTGCTAAATCCGCCAGAAAATCGATGATTGGAGCCGGATCACGCTCTATCCCCGCTTCAGAACCCCACATCACGAAATTTTCCGGCAGAATAACCAAATCGAGCGCGGATTCCTTCGCCGCCGATTCAATCATCCTCTGAATGTTTAAAAGATTTCCTTCAGTGTTATGACGATGCAATTCCGGCTGTATCACGCAGACATTCAGACTATTTCTCAACACTTTCACACTTTCGGACTTTCACACTCCCAATTAATCTTGGGCTTTCTCAAAGTTAAATTCTTGAGAATCGATGATAGCGCCTCCGGCGTTGTCTCCTACTATTCCTCGAAAAGTATATTCACCGGCAGGCGCTCTGGAAGTCACATACTGCTCTAAAGTGCGGGTCAGGTTCGCACCCGGTTCCAAAATCAAACCCGTCCGCAGGAAAACGGGGGAAATTGTGCCGCCGCCCGGCAAATCGACTTCAGTCCAGAAATCGAACACCGCAACAGTGTTCCCGGTATTGGTCACTCCCGCTTGAAAACTGAAGCTCCCGCCGCCAGCCGGTATGATTATTGGCGGATTGACCGGTTCCAGGGTTAAATCGAGTGAAATGGTAACTAATTCTCCGGGATCGGTGGTGAATCTAATCGCCAAATTATCGGACAATGTATCGGACGATTGAGGATATATGTTGGAAAATACATATTGGAGACCGGTGGTATGATTCCAATCTTCCATTCCCACTGTGGAATAATTATCGCCCGAATCGATATCGTTGACATCGAGATACTGAATTACAACTTCACCGTCGCCGGTGAGGGTGGGATAATGTGCGGGATCATAGAGGATAATCTGGAAGCACTGGTTAGCGTTGGCATAGTCGCTCTTTACATTATAATATTCGATGATGAAGCGGTGTTCCGCCGAATCATAGTATTTATACGCAGTGCCATTGGGCGTGCCTGAGAGCATATGCAGATCATCCCAGAATCCAGCTATCATCGCCGGCGGTCCCATCGCCGAAGGGATAGCCTTATTACGAAAAGTGACAACATCGGAATACCCCATCGATATGAATCCGTTGGAACAGACCGAAATCATATTGTAGTCTTCACCATAATAAGTGAAAGTGAAAGGCAAATCCACTGAAACCCGGCAGTCATCTTCATCGCTATAATCCGGTAGATAAAGCGCCGTACCAGACGAATTTATCTCCATCCAGTCGAAAATCGGGGCTTTACTATATTCAGAATCGCCGGAATCGAAGCAATAATAGCCGTATTCATCGGGCCCCATCGGGTCGGTTTGATTTACCGTGCCGACCTGAACAATCAAATCGGTCATCGGCGTATACCCTTCGCTGGTGGTGTAATTCAACTGCAGATGGGACAACCTGCCGGGATAGACCGTCGAACCCGCACTTAAAACGAACGGCTGCAGCGAATTATCCCCTTCAGCGCCGGAAGGGATATCCCCGAATGAGGCGGCATTCGATACTATTTGAATCAGCGGATCGAGGGAAATCAGATTAGCGCTTATCCCCGCCGCATCGCACAGGCCGGCGTTATTCAGGGTAACGATTAAATCCGCTTCTCCGCCCGGTTCCAGCATCGCAGGGGAATATTGATATTCAATTGGGACGAATTCAGCGTCGGAAATGTTCGCCCATACCGTTTGAGTCCAGTTCCCCTGGGAACAGGATAAATCAAGCGTCAGATCGAGCGTATCGACCGATGACAAATCCGAAGCCAAAGACACGCTGTATACGGCTTCGGCGGTTTCACCGGGTGCAAGATTTCCGAAATTGCCATTGCCTTGAATAATATTGACCTTGGGCGATTGAGCGCTGAGAATACCGGAAATACCCGTCCCTGCAACACTCGAACCATAATTCTTAACCGTGATGTGTAAATCGGCAGTTTCCGCCGGAGACAGCATACCGTCCCCATTGCCTGAAGTTGAACCGGAATTATCGTCCACGATACTGAAATTATATATCCCCAATAGGATATCCGACGCTTCAATATCGACATCCTCAATTAATGGAATTAAATTTTTACCGGTTACCGTGAGCTTAATCGTTCCGGCGGTGTAATCATTCATAGGCAGGGTGATTGAACCTGAAGCGTCGGTCTTTCCTCCTTCATAGATTTCGTCCCCTTTCCAAACACAGACATAGGCGTCTGAAAGCGGGAATCCGCCGGCATCGGTCAATGTGATAGTGAATTGATTATCCCCATAAGAAAATGGATTGGCATACTGAGCGGTGATGGGCTGCGGCTGCGCAGTCCACATCCTTAGCCCCGGATCACCCAAAATATTATAGATATGGAAATAGAACCCCACGCTGTTGGTTGGTCCCCCAACACCGACCCTGTTGTGGGGATAATCCAGCCATAATTCCATCTTGGCATAAAGCAAAGCGGGGGCAAAATTCTGGAGGTCTTGACGGAATATGCCCCAATACAACCCGCAATCCAAATTGTTGTTCCACTTGGTGTGAGTGTCCACTTCCGAAGGTCCGCAGAACGCCACCGCCCCTTTGGTACTGCCGGAAATAGTACCATACCTTATCCACGCTTCACCGAAACAAGGATCATTGCTGTAAGCGAAATTGCCGCCCCCGCATACCATCGATGTAACAACCGGCAATTTATAACCGTTATTAAGGTTTTGAATATCGCCTCTATCCCAATGATTCCACATATTCATCGTCCAATAGGTGCTCCCGCCATAGCCGCGATAGTTCACAAAGCTGACTCCGCTGTTGATGGCGGAACTGATTAAACTGGTGGAGGAGCCGGGATAATAGGCATTAGTAATATTCGTATATCCCCCATACTCCAATTGATCCTCGGTGAATTCCTTGGTGAACATACATGAAATTGCTCCAGGATAGTCGGCAATCACTAAAGCTTTGGTGTACCAATCGGTAGCGCCCATATAAGGGGTGATTTCATAATGCTCCATCTTATTGAGGATGATATTCAACTCATTGGGGTTATCAATCGAAAGCCGCCCGATGAACACTTCCGGGAAATAATCATTCCCTTCAATTAGAGTGAAGGGCAGGTCGGTGCAAGCCCAGGGATAGTATGAACCGGGGATGAAATGAGTGTCTATGCCGCTGTCTTCATCCGCCACCAACACTATATATTCCGGCGGAACATCCCAATCATAATACACATTATTAATATAGGTGGTGATTAAACTCGCTGTGCTGCCGGTTTCATAAGTGGAGGCGACATAGGTGTGATAGCCCATACGCGTTTTCCATTCAGCCCAATCCTGCAGGGCGCCGTAATATTGAGGGGCGGTGATTATGAGATACGCGCCCCTTTCAACCGGATTGTCCAATTCACAGCCGTTGGGACCGATGCTGAGCGCTTGGTAAAGCGGGGCGAATGCTTCGCTGACGGAATTCCTGATATCAATTTTTTCATTCTCGCCATAATCGGTATAGGCTATATCCACCACGATGGAATCATAGAACTTCAGTTCCTTTCGAGCGGGATTATATTGTAGGGGATAGAAGTTCACCGGGGCGACCCGCAAATCCCGCCAAATCCCAATTTTACCCTTATCAATCAGCGTTTCAGGATAGACGACATCAGCCAGGTAGAAATCATCGTCGATGGTGAAAGGCTCTTGTTCGCCGCCATCTTTTTGCAGGGGCTGCGCCGGGGGGATTATTATATTTGGGAAGACAACCGCTTCACCCGGATGGCAATTCAGTGAGAAGCCGCCGGTCCCCGGCAGTCGAATCAGCTTGGTGAAGGTGGGAATTTCCGGCTTGCCCGCTTCAGAAGTCGCCCCGCATCCCTTCAGGACCACTCGATTATAGACTTGATTATCCAATATGACTGTTGTGAATCCCGGCTCAGGGAAGGTGATTTCGATGGAGAAGCCGTTATTATCGGATGCAATCACCCGCATTTCAACTGATACTTCGCTGTTAGGATTCACTCCCAAACCTAAGGCTGTTGCGAAACCAGTGAAAAAAACGAATAAGACTAATAAGGATTTTTTGCTCATAGGATCACTCCACAATAGGGTAAGACAATTAGTTGGCAGAGCTTGAAAGCGGGCCTTAACGGAAAATCGGTATGAATTGCACGAGTATTCTCCATTGCGAACCCAATTAAATGAATAATGATTATATATTTAGCCTCTTGCATAAGTCATTCTTTACCTATATTGTCATTCTGAACGAAGTGAAGAATCTCCTGTTTATTATACGCTTAATAAAC
>JABMRZ010000268.1 GCA_013202315.1 Candidatus Tariuqbacter arcticus
CAAAGTACTAAAGTGTTACGAGGAGTTTAATTATGAATGATGAGAAGAAAAAGCCTGAAATGTCCTTTTCGGAATTCCCCAAAACATGTCCCGAATGTCGAGGGCGCGGGTGGGTGGATAATCGCTGTATCACCCCTGACCATGCGCATCGCTGTATGTACTGCGACGGCAAGGGATTCGACGCCGGGGGCAAAGAATGCTACGCCTGCAAGGGGACGGGACTCATCGAAGTCCGCCAGGTGGATAAGAACCCTTGCCCGCTCTGTAACGGCGCGGGGGTGTATCCGGTTCCGCCTTCAATGACAGCCTGGGACTTCGCCTACAATCCGAGCATAAAGAAGTAGGCTAATATAATATAGTCGACAGCGTCCGTATTAAACTATCATGCATGAATTGTACATCGCAGAATCGATCCTCGCTTCCACCCGTGAATCTCTGCCTGCCGAATTTCTCCCCGAATCGGTTCGGCAAATATGGGTGCAGGTTGGGAGACTGGATGCTGTCGTTCCCGAAACTTTGATTTTTATGTTCGACGCCATCAAGAGCTCGCATGGGATGCCCGGGGCGGAGCTTTCGCTCGAATCCATCGAAGTGCTCTGCCGTTGTGGTGAATGCGGTAATGAATTTGAGATAGATTTGCCCATGTTTATATGCCCGGAATGCGGCGGCGGTCAAGTGGAAGTGCTGCGCGGTCGAGGAATTAAATTAACCCGAATAAACGCCGAAGAGCCTGAAGGATAGTTTTATGGAAATCCCCGTCATCCGAGATGTATTGGAGGAATCCAACGCCATAGCCAGGGAGAACCGCGCCGTTTTCGACCGGAACCGCGTTTTCGTGGTCAATCTTATGAGTTCCCCCGGTTCAGGAAAGACCACTTTACTGCAAAAGACCATCCCGGTATTAACAGAACTTGGGATTAAATGCGCGGTAATCGAGGGTGACATAACTTCCACTCTCGACAGTGAACGACTTAAGCCGCTGGGCATTCCAATTGTTCAGGCTAACACCGAGCCTTTCGGGGGCGATTGCCATGTGGGTTCTCACTTCATAAAAGCATCTTTGGAACATCTCGATTTAACTTCGATTCAACTTCTTTTCATTGAGAATATCGGCAATTTAGTCTGCCCCGCCGAATTTTATTTAGGGGAAGACCGCAAGGTTGTGATGCTCTCCTTAACCGAAGGCGAAGACAAGCCTCTCAAGTATCCGCTTATGTTCCGCGAGTGTCATTTGTGCCTCTTAAGCAAGGTGGATTTGGCGCCGCATCTTGATATTGACATTAGTGTTTTGGAATCCAATATCTGCAAGATAAACAGCCAGTTAAATGTCATTTTCGTTTCAGCCAAGACCGGTGAAGGCATTTCCACTTGGATTGACTGGCTGATGAATCAGAAGGGGAATCTGAATCGAATTGAAGACTGACACAATAGTGTCGATTCCCTCAAATACAACTTCCCATTAAACCTTGCGATTTATTCTGCCATCCGCAAACCACTTCCTTTATATTCCCAATGTGATTACTGCGAATGTTTTTCCTTTCACACTTTCACACTTGCATACTTTCACACTACTTTCAATTATTCATATAAAATAAGCGGAATAATGGTATATTTCTTGCTTTTTCATTAAATTGCTCTAAATTACAGAATTGGAATGTAATTATTGTGTATAACGGAAAAAATTGCACTGCTTCATAAACCAAGGAGGTTCATCTTGAGAAATTTTTTTGCAGCATTGTTAGTCGTATCAATCGCATCGTCAATATTTGCGGGCGGGAAATCCAAACTGCTCCAAAAAAGCCCGGGAGATATTTTCTCTGCTAAACTCACCGGAAGCGGTCTGCTGGTGGTAAATGAAACCACCGCTGAATTAATCGATATTCGCGGAACGGGGGTGACCCAGCATTATGGAAACCTGCCGCAGATTTCCGGCAATCAGAGAATGGTATTTTCATCCAGCGGCAGCTATGCGATGATACTGACTTTCAAAGGCGCAGGGGACTATTACCAAGCTGAACGAGCGGAAATCGTTTCCACCAGAGACGGCACATTCATCAGGTCGTTTGAAAATCCAGGCTTCAATGACGCTCTTATCAGCGATGACGGCAAAGTGGTGGTGGGAATCTTCCGCAATATCAATACCGCCGAAAATTCCCAATTGCTATTCTACTACCAAAACAACCAATTGTTGAAAAAGGTGTCCCTACCGATAATCACTGAAGCGAAATTGGGATATCTCGGGGGAGTTGTCGGAGTCATTTCCGGCGCTAAAGGACTGGTGTTCTTCAGTTATGATGGAACTCAAATCGCCGAATTCGGACGGTGCCAGTCATTCGATTTTACCAATAACATCCAGTTAGCTGAATTGCCCTCGGTGACTTCGTGTGTGTATGCGGATGGGAATAAAATAGGTTTTTACAGCCAATACAAAGGGGATATCAAATGGGAAAAGAGCTTCGGCGATGAGATAATCCGGGAGGTGACTCTTCAATCAGTCGCCGGGAATTTTTTAGCGATGTCGAAACATCACCTTTATTTCATCAAGGGCGCTACCGGAGAGTTGATGTGGAGCCACAGCGTTGAACCACCAATGTCGCTGACATCATGCGATATCTCAGGTGGAGCCGACACCTATATCGCCTGGGGGTGGGAAATCGATGAAGGACGCAAAGCTCACCCGTTTGAACGGCATACCAAAGGCGGTTATTCGATGGGTATCCGGGAATACGGCAGAAGTAAATTCATCGTCCAATCGGAAGACCTGTCCTATTCAGCCTGGAATATCTACACGCCAAAGGTGGAATTCCAGCGATTCGGGCTTCTGATTCAGACTATGGACGAAGTGCGGTTTCTAAACATCAAAACGAGGTAGACGCAGATGAAAACAACAACTTCAATATTCATACTGATTCTGTGCTTCTGCCTGACCGCGGTGGGGCAGACAATCCCCTGGATTTACCAGCCGACCAATGAAGTGCATCCGCTGGGGAATCATTATATGGAATTTCAGGATTATTCCGGCGGAATGATGTCATATTATCATGACGGCATCGATATTATGTCCGGCTATGGGCAGCGCCCGGTATTCAGTTGTTCTGACGGAGTGGTCACCCATATTTCCACCGGCACGATGTATGGCGGGATTATGATTGGCGACCCGGTGCCCGGCGGAGAAGGGTGGCTCTATTGGCATATCCCATCGTCAACTATGCAATTCGGCGTGGGAGATTCAGTCTATACCGGCGATTTCATCGGCAGGGTGGCGACCTGGTCGGTCTATTCGTTTCATCATGTTCATTTCAATCAGGTGGTGGGAACTGGCGGGTATCCCTGGAGTTGGTATGAATCGACCGATGACCCGCTGGATTATTTAGTTCCCAACGACGATGACGACCCGCCTTTCTTCCATAATGCGGTTCCGGGACAGAAATTCGCCTTCCCCCAGAACAACACTTCCAATTATCTCAGCCCGGCGAACCTCAGCGGTCAAATTGACATCATCGCCAACATCGGGGATATTGTGAACGACCCGGAATGGCCGCTTAATCCGTATGAAATCTGGTATTGGATTAACGGACCGGTTTCCACCAACCCGGTATGCTCATTTATTGCGGCGGGATGGTGCCCGGGCGATAATACTATCAATGTCTGCTACCAGGAAGACGCCACCTGCCAGACCCAGGGGAATTATGTCGTAAGGGATTACTATTTCAACCTTACCAATACCGACGGCGATTCGGTGATTGAACTTTCGGACACCGATTATAGCTGGAACACCGAATTTTTCCCCGGCGGGGATTATTGGATTTTCGTTGAAGCAAAGGATCAGTTCGGCAATTCGACCCTGGACAGTATGATGGTAACCCTCACCGGAACGGGTGCGGATATTTCCATAAGTTTAACCCCGCTTAATCCGCCCGTCGTGATTCCGGCGGCGGGAGGGAGTTTCGATTATACGATTGAAATCACCAATAATGGAACAGCCGGACTTACTTTCGCCGGGTGGATTATGGTCACCCTGCCGGATGGGTCGTTCTATGGGCCGGTGATATTGGCGAGTAATATTTACCTTCCAGCGGGAGGGAATTTGACCCGGGACAGAACCCAGTTCGTCCCTGAAAACGCTCCCCCGGGCGATTATTATTTCAACGGACTGGTGGGCGATTATCCGGGGGTGATTATAAATGAGCACGGCTTCGATTTTGTGAAGGAGGAATGATTCGAATCTATCAGAATTATCCGAATCCCTTTAATCTGACTACCAGCTTGAGATTCGAATTACCGGAAGTATCCAATGTCAAATTGAATGTCTATAATATGTTGGGACAGGAAGTTATAACATTGATAAATACTGACAATATGAATCCCGGTTATCATCAAACATACTGGAATGGAGCGGATAGAACGGGAAAAGCCGTCGCTTCAGGTTTATATTTTTACCGTTTTGAAGCAGTGGGACAGGAAACCGGAAAGAAGTATGCAAACATCGGCAAGATGATATTGCTGAAGTGATTAATGAAAAAGGGGGGAGGTGTTTTCGCCTCCCCTCTTGATATTTATAAATTATTATGCTATCTTATTTAAAAACAATATAAGCGTACTTATATGAATAAGACTTTCATCTTCTTCCTCCTCTTCCCCATAATCGCCTTGGGGCAGGAATTTCAATGGGAACCGGTAGGGATTCCGTTTGAGACCGAACCCGGCTGGGAACCAATCGTGCCTTGGTATGGAGGGAATATGTTTACTGCGTCGGAATTTGTGGATCTGGACAATGATAACGATTATGATCTAGTCGTTGGAAGATGGCCATCATTTTATTTAAGTTATTATGAGAATATTGGGGATAGTTTAACTCCGAATTTTATTTTTGTGACAGATTCATTGGATTCGGTTTGTGTCCCCAGCGGACAGTATTCAATCCTTAGACCAAGATTTTGCGATCTTGATTCAGATGGCGATCAGGATTTAGTAATTTGGAATCAGAGTTCATCTGAGTTCTTTTTTGAAAACCAAGGAACTGTCTTGTGCCCGCAATTTGTATATATTACTGATAATTTATTAAATGAGAATCTTACCGGAAATGGATTAGGTGACTTTGCTGATATAGATTCAGATGGTGACTTTGACATAATAGTTGGAAATTATAATGGCGATATTTATTATTATGAGAATATCGGGACTCCTACGGTTTTCAGTTTTACTCAACAACCAATGTTAATTCCTGATATTAATGTTGGAGATTATGCACATGTTTCTCTTTGCGATATAGACAATGATAATGATTACGATTTGTTTGTTGGAAATGGGAACGGCGATTTATATTTTTACCGAAATATAGGTGACAGCGTCAACTATAATTTTGTCTATGTGACCGACAATTTCGCTAACGCTTCGGTTTTTTCCCGATGCGCACCGACATTTTGCGACATCGACGGGGATGAGGATTACGATTTGTTCTGCGGAATGGAAACAGTGTGGGGAAACGCGCCTAAAGGCGATATCACTTTTCATAAGAATATTGGCAGTCCGGCTAATTACAATTACCTGGAAATAACCGATAATTTTTTATGCTTCGATATAGGACAGCATTGCTTGCCTTGTTTAGTTGACATCGATAATGACGGCGATTTGGATTTGCTGCCAGGGCGATCCGGCTTTAATATGCCAATGATACGAAATATAGGTACAGTGGACAGCCCAGCCTTCAGATGGGAGGAATATCCCTTTCTTTTTCCCGATCCCGGTTATTGGATTTATCCGGCTTTTGGGGATTTGGACGCTGACGGAGATTATGATATGGTTATGGGAACAGGTGATTTTTACAATGATTATATTGCTATGTATGAGAATGTGGGGACTCCGGAAAATCCCGATATGATTTTATCAAATTCCAATCTTATCGGTTATTGGTGGATAATGATGTATCCTTATTTGGTCGATATCGATGGAGATGGGGACTTGGATTTAATGGTGGGAACGGAAAATTATTTAGAGGGAGCAGCAATTCATTTTTACGAGAACATTGGCACTCCAGAGCACTTTAATTTTATTTTGGAAGATGATAATTACCAAGGGATTACTGGTTCGGGTCAGTTACGCATACAATTCGTCGATTATGACGGTGATGGCGATTATGATTTATTTACTGTGGATTCCAATTCTGCTTTTAAGTATTATGAGAATGTAGGAACACCATCAAATGCAAATTTTGTTTTAATGATAGATAATTTTGGCAATTTTACCGATATAAGACCCAGACCCTATTTTTGTGACATCGATAATGACGGAGATTTGGATTTATTTGCCGGGCAGGATTATGGCGGTGGGATAAAGTTTTACCGGAATCTGGAAATCAATTCGGTAGAGAACAATCCGTGCATTCAACCTTACACCTTCACCCTGCATCCGAATTACCCCAATCCGTTTAATCCCTCTACTACCATTTCCTTCACTTTAAATAAAGCCCTTCCAGTTAGACTTGCCGTTTACAATCAATTAGGGCAACAAGTTACTACCATCATCGACAATCAAATGACTCCAGGAAGCTATCAGGTGAATTGGGACGCATCACAATTCAGTTCTGGTGTCTATTTAATCTCTCTGGAAAGTAATGCTGGCATCCAGCAGACACAGAAAGTAATACTCATCAAATAAATAATCAACATACGATATATTGAAGCCGATGAAGGATTTTGCTTTATCGGTTTTTTTATGTGTTCAAAACTACAAAACCGCAGTAAGTTACTGCAATTTTGTATTTTAAGTGTCAATAAGTCCCTTGACAGGAAATGTTTTGGGACTTATTTTTTATTAACCTGACTTTAAAACTCAGTTTTGCAAGTAATTATTATATCAACACATAGAAAAAGCGTTTGTCACCAGGAATTAGTGTAACTAATTGATAATTTACAACATACAAAGCACTATTTGACAAATAGTTGTTCCTTGGGTAATTTCAGTCCCAGAGCATTGATTATCCGGCGGGATTGCGCTGAAGGCTGGCTGTAAGTGCAAAGCTTCATACCGCCTATCTCCTGGTCGACCAGCTTGATTTCGCTTAAGTAATCCAGCGCTTTTCTGGCGGTCATTTTCACGGTGGGGACGCAGTGAACCCATTTTATGCCCGCAGATTTGACGGTGTCCGCAAGATCGTCAAGGGCGCGGACGCAAGCCGATTTATGATGCAAACAAAGAGGCGGAAATCATTGCTGCCACCCTAACCCCGCCTGAACAGGCGACCCATTGGAGCGCCCGGCGGCTGGCAAAGAAAACGGGGGTATCCAAATCTACCATTCATCGGATTTGGCAAGCACACAAGCTCCAGCCGCAAAGAGTGAAGAATTTCAAATATAGCCGTGACCCGATGCTGGTGGAAAAGGTGGTGGACATTATCGTGCTCTGTTTGAATCCACCGGACGAGGCTTTGGTGCTTAGCGTTGATGAAAAGAGTCAAATTCAGGTTCTGGAACGAACACAGCCAATATTGCCCTTGGGCCGAGTCGTCCGGTCGACCATGTTGAATCGCTGGCTAAGCTTAAGATTTCAGAAAACCATATCAAGCCAAAGACTAAAAGTAAGAGAAAGTCAAGGGAAAAAACAGCTTGAGTGGGAAAAAGCTATAATGTTACGGAAAATTAGATTATGAGTTCTACTTTCATAGAACATATATATTACGGTCTAACGTTATTCCACAGATATTGATATAAAATCGTTTTGTGTTTTAGATAGCTTATTGTTTTTAATTAATTTCTTAATTACTGTTTCGATGCTTTTAAACGTATCTTTGCTCGTGGATTTAAATCCTAAAACTCTTGATGATTGAATGACTAAATCATCACGAGAAGTGGAAAACTGGTGTTTTAATACAAATTTTATCGCTTCTTCTATTTCCAATTCACAAATGTATTGAATCCTGGGAGGTAGATCTTTTATTCTTTTTCTTGGTAATTTTGGCTTTGAAGAATCCGAGATGAAGAAGCTACTGTTCTTCTTTATCCGTTGGATGTTTTTCTGTTTTAACGCCACAGTAATAGCATTATGTATTGCCTCCTTTATTCTATCACCTGAACGTTTTAATCCCCAAAGAGTTCTAACTCTTGTGACAATCTCATCCTCATGCACGGGACCTTCAACATTAACTACATTACAAACGGCCTGAGCTAATTCTCTAAGAGGCGTTTCATGTAGTTCCCAATATGGTTTAATCCCTAAAGATTGACATTTTGAATAAGATAATACTTTATCTATAAAATTTTCACCAGAAATATTAAGCAATGGAAGTTTGTTTTGTTTACTCTGAAACTGAAGATCATTAGCTAGCAACACGTCATGGTTTACTTTTTTGTTACCCTTAATCTGTTTCCCCAAAATTGCAGCATCAATTGCCGACAAAAGTCTTTTTTCACAGTCTAATCGGTTTCTATACCAATCTGTAGACCAAATACGATGAATTGTCCATCCTCTGTTTTCCAATATTTGCTGACGCAGTCTATCTCTATCACGTGCGACTGGAGAAGAATGATATTTAGCACCATCGCATTCAACAGCAAGAATATAGTTGCCTGCTTCTTCGGGGTCAACGACTCCAATATCAATTCTAAATCCTGCACAGCCTACCTGTTTTTTCACTTTATAACCGCCATTTTCAATAAATTCAATTACAGAATCCTCGAATGGTGAGTCAGAATCCTCCATCGATGAATCTTTATCGTCAAGTATGCCCTCTTCAGCAAATTTTAAGAACACTTTAAGGGCTTTCAATCCAAACGGTGAATCAGTTTTAGTATCTAAATGGTTTGACCGAAAATTCGAAAACACTACACACCTTTCTCGTGCACGAGTTATCAGAACATTCAGCCGTCTCTCACCACCCTCACGATTTAGTGGTCCAAAATTAGTAAACAGCTTTTTGTCTATAGTAAATCCATATCCTACGCTAATAAATATAACATCTCTTTCGTCCCCCTGAATGGTTTCCAGGTTCTTAACGAAGAAATGCTCAGGTTGGTTACTAGAAAAGTATTCTTCCATGTCATGGTTAAGTCGCAATTGCAATTCAACCTCTTCAAGTATTGCTTGCTGTTGTTTTATATTAAAAGTACCAATCCCAAGACTTTTATTTGGATGATTACGATAATGCTGTATCGCAGCTATAGCAACCCCACGCGCTTCTATTCGGTTTGTAGAACTCCTTCCTCTATCATATATACTTTTCTCCGTGTAATGAAATTGTAATCCAAGAGCATCTGGATCGCTTATAGGTGAAGGGTAAAAAAGTAACTGGTTATGATAGAATTCTTGATTGGAAACGGCAATTAGAGATTCATGTTTACTGCGATAGTGCCATTTCAGTGTCTTTGATGGAAAACATCTTTTACATTGATGCAGTAAACTCTCCATGTCGGAAACTGATGCGGATTGGTCTTCATCTTCACCCTCAAATTCAGAATCGACCATAATATCAAAAAAACTGGTTGGTGGTAATTGTTTCGTGTCACCCATCACTGTTAATTGATTCCCTCTCAATAATGATCCCAGTGCCTCTTCCGGTCTAACTTGGCTAGCTTCATCGAATATTACCACATCAAATTTTACTGATGTTGGATCTAAGAATAGCGCAACAGAAAGGGGACTCATCATAAAACATGGCTTGATGTTTTGTATTAGATTAGATGCATTTTTCATAAGTTTACGTATTGGCATATGGCCACGCTTTCGATTAAATTCTCCGAGTAGTATTCCCAGCTCAGAACTTTTCGAAGCGCCTGAGTAAATATTGGGTAATCTTTTTTGAAGCATTTTCATTAGCCTAATACGATTGAAGATTAACAAATTCCTATCTAAATCAGAAAACTCCTTTATTTTGTTTTCATGTATTTGGGTAATGAAATTACTTAGTGCAGGTCTGTCCTTGAAGGCAAATCTTAAATATTCATCAGTGAAATTACTCGTGAATAAATGCAAAAAATCCTCTGAATATATTTCTTCTTCAGTCTCTATTATATCAATGATAGGTTTTGCTGCAGTTTTGTTGCAGGAATTACGAATCGAGATGTATTTTGTCCATAACAAGAGCTTACCAAGTTCTTCTCGCCATTTTTTAACTAGATCTATTAACTCATCGAACGGAATAATCTGCAGGTCCTTTGAAAAAATTGATTCAAAATCAAAATTTAATCGTGAAAACAGTTCCATCAGAAGCTGAGTCAATTTTTCAACAAAATGCTCATAATCATTGATATGTATATCTATAGTATTTATATCTATTCCATTTGCGATAACTTTTAAACATTCTTCAGTAATCAATTCTCTTTTATAGTTATTCTTCCACTCTTTGAACCACTCTGATACTTGAGCGAGCTTGGTAAAATCACTCTTGAAACCATTCCATAAAGATCCAAAGAATTCAGTTCCCTTAATTTCATCTGAACCTAATTTCTTTCTCATTATTAATGTCTTACGCAATTGATCTAAATCCAGCAATTTCTTCTTGTGTGAGAAGGGTGCTCTTGTTTTGTATAATTGCTTCAACTCTTTGTTTAGTATCCGAAATGACTTGTTGAAAATTCTGAAAAAACCTTGCGATAATTTTTTATAGGTTTCTATGGAATTAAGATATTTGTTATCAATAGCTTCGTCTCTAAATGTATTCAGAGTTATAGCTAATAGTTCTTCAAATTGATTCCCATTATTAATGATGTTCATTGCCTTATCGTATTCTGCATCCCAAATCCCGGATTTTAGTACATTTATTTCAATTGGAATAGAACGCCTTATTGTTTTCAGTATTCTTAAGGAAGCATCAGAACTTTTTAAATTAGATGAAGGCATTATTCCGAATTTTTCTGATTCGATACTAATTCTATTTTTATAATCATCAAAAATGCTAATGAGATTCTCAATAGTAAGCTTAATCTCATCTTCCTCCGGGAGAGATAATTCAGATAATTCACATCCAAACCAAGCGTTATCTCTAATTTTGCCAATTGCTCCAACCACTTGCGATAGATCATGTATTATCGTTCTACAATTGTCATAATCGTCTGGCGAAAAATCCTCTGTTATTTGTAATCTTATTCGTTTGCATTCTCGATTCACTCGTTTGAAATAACTTCTATCGCTCTCTTTTTGTTGAAACAGCATAAATGGCGTCATTTGAAGTTTCCCAAAGGGTTTCCCTAGTTGTTCAGCATACTCATTAAGATCATTTCTAAGTTTTTCAATTTCCGAATAGTGAGACATGGGTACTTCATCAGATGGAGGATCTGCAGCTAAAGTCTTCTCTAATTCTTTGAGAAATGCTTTCTTATTAGTTTTGTGGCTATGAAGCTCTAGGCAATATGTACCAATCCCCACTTCGTCCAGCCTACTTTTTACAACTTCCAATGCCGCCATTTTTGCGCTGACAAAAAGGACTTTCTTATTTTGCGCAAGGAGTTCAGATATAACATTTGTAATGGTCTGCGATTTTCCCGTACCTGGAGGTCCCTCAACAACTAGATTATTGCCATTTTTGACATCTTCGATTACTGCAATTTGTGAGGGATCTGCATCAGTAACATGATATAAATCTCTCGCTTTGAGTTTCCTGTCAATTTCACTTTCGTCGAAGCCAACTTCAAAGTTTTCGTTATCTGAAGGATCTAAAATTGAATTCATTAGATGATGTTTATCAGGCGAATGATCATCTGGCCAAGCATCTGGATCTAGGTCTCTATACATGATGAATTTCGTAAAGCTGAAAAAATCAAGGTATATGTCGGTTGTTAGTTTCCAATCTGGAAAGTTCTTAATCGATTTTGTTACTGCTTTAAAATAATCATCGATCCCTAGTTTCGTTTCTGACATTTCGAATTCAGGGATCCCAATACTTTGCTCCTGTAGCTTTGCTTGTAGTGATATATTAGTTGTTATATCATCTTGATTCCAAGATAGCCGAAACGTCGAGCTAACTTTTAGTCTTTCAAGAATACATGGTATAAGGATTAAAGGTGCTTTTCTAAATATTTTTGAAGACGGACTCTCTAACCAATGTAAAAATCCTAAAGCTAAATATAAGACTGTGTATCCACGTTCTTCAAAGACGGATTTTGATTGTTGACTAATATAAAACAATTTATGCTGGAGATTTTGACCATCATAAGGTGTCTGTAAAAACCTATCGGTATATTTTTCATCGAGAGTATCATTTTCACTAGGATATTCCCATAATCTTGATATTTCATCCATTAGTTCTTCAGACTCATCATTGTTATCGTTTGTTATAAATAGATTTATGTTCTGATCATTCTCTTGACTAGTTTGTTGGGATTCCTTTTTTTGTGGTAGAAGATTCATGACTCTTTCATTTATTACTAATATGTCATACACCTCACTTGGCAATTCATCGATTACTTTAATGCTTCTTCGTTTAGTTTCTTTGTAATTCAACAAACGATTACGCATAGTTAGATCAAGTAAATTTCGCCTTACTTGTTCTAATTGTTTAACAATGTTGGACATTTAAAATACTCTGAATAATTATTGACCTTGGATGATAGGATAATATTAAAATTATCTTAAATGGGGAACGGTTTTTGCCAAGCAAAGTGAACACTTTTGAGTTAAAATTAACCCTTTAAAAGATCATTGTCAAGTTTCGGCGGATTAATCCAGACCGCATTCGGCAATTACGGAGAACCAAACGCAACAATCTGTCCCAAAACTATCCCAATCCCTTCAACCCGGTAACATCGATTAAATTCTCCATTCCCAAAGTTGCAATTGTCAAGATTTCAGTTTATAATATTTTGGGAAGGGAAGTGGCGGTGTTAGCTGATCGCGAATACCAGGCGGGAGAATATATAATCAGATGGGAAGCAGCTAATGTGTCATCGGGTATTTATTTCATTTATATGGAGGCAGCGGATTATCACAGGACGCTGGAAATGGTGCTGTTGCGATGATTATTACGCTGTTTATAGGCAAGAGGTAATCCAAATAAAAATATACTGTTCAAATATTTATTGGAGGACTAAATCATGAGGTGCATCAAAAGTTCAGGGTTGCTCTTTCTATTATTTGCTTTCGGGATTTCCAGCTTCGTTGAAGGGAGGACTTTCAACAAAGCGCGCAATCCAAATCAATTGGATACGGCTAATCCCTATATAACCAACCGTACTCATCGGGCGGGCAATGAATGGTTGACGGTACACAATTTTGGTTATATAGGCAACGATGGGGCGATAGACCCGGAAACCGGCACCTGGGCGCCGCAGTGCGAATTCCCCGGCGGCTCGGATGTCCAGTACCTCTTCTCCGGTAGTCTATGGATAGGAGCATTGATGGAGGAAGAGGGATACGAATTCCCCCGGGTCTCAACCGGGAATGAGGGCTGGTTCAATCAGAATGAGCTGTTCCCCGGAGAGGGGGAGGAAAACGGGATAATCGAGCGTTCCTGTATCCCCGGTGCGGTCAATTACCTGGGACAGCCAATCTATTCCCCCGACGCCGTTGCTGCGCAGGAATTCATCGCCGTCTATACCGATACACTCACCGACCCTGTATGGGTTGGAAACGATCCCATAGATGGTCCCCACCGGCCCCTGGATGTCAAGGTGACGCAGAAGAGCATGGTCTGGGACGCCTTCGGTTTCGACGATTTCACTATATTCGAATACAATGTGGAAAATATTGGAACGGATACCTTGAAGAATCTCTATCTGGGGCTTTATGTTGACGCTGATGTGGGCTGGATTGGTGAACAACCGAACTGGCATCAGGACGACATCACCGGATTTTTGACCGAATATGGCGGGGAAACCTGGAACCTTCCCTATACCGCCGACAATGACGGCAGGCCTTACAGTGTCAGTTCCGGCAGCGATTTCTACAGCCCCGGCGTGGCGGGCTCTTATGTCCTGCTTTCGCCGGGAAACATCGTATATCAGAGTCACAACTGGTGGATTTCCAATTGGAATCCCGACCTCGATTTCGGGCCTTCCTGGATAGATGATGGGTCGGGCGGATGGACCATCACCTATGGCACACCGGTAGGAGACGAACGGAAATACTTCCTATTGGGCAACAATGAGTTGGACTACGACCAGGTCTGTATTGCTGATTCAACATATATCCAAAACAATCCCCAGCAATTCACCGATCCCTTCACTGGCGCCATTGAAACACATTATTGGAAGATTCCGGACGCGCCAAATGCTCAAGACATCGCCAACGGCTATGATACCCGCTACCTGATTGCCTGGGGTCCCTTAGGTGAAAATGTTGCCCCACCCGGTCAGATACCTGAGACCTATCTTTATCCCGGCGATTCCCTGAAGCTGACCTTATCTTATGTCTGCGGCGATAGTTTCCACGATGTGAACAACCCTCAACCCACAAACACCACCATCGATCCTTCCCTCTTTGTCTATGATGACCTGGTATACAATGTAGGGAAGGCGCAATTCCTGTATGACAACAATTTCGAGATTCTCCCGCCCTACACTCCACAAAATTTCAAGGTAACTTCCGCTCCCGACTCCGCCATCTGGCTGGAATGGGATGAATATACTTATATGCCGGGGACGATGGCGGATATTTACCGCAGTTTGGAAAGCGGTCAATACGGCGAAACGCCCATCAATCCCGCCCCGATTACCGGCACTGCTTATGCGGACACCGATATTATCCTGGGCACTTGCTATTACTACCAGGCACAGGGTATAAAATATGACAGTCTTAAGAGCTACTTTTGCGAAGAAATATCCTTCTTGGCGGGAGCCCCCCTAACCCCTACCGGACTCGAAGCTATCAGCAGCCTCAATGAAGTCGTTGAACTATCTTGGGAAGCAAACACCGAACCGGATTTGAACCATTACATTGTCTACCGCCAGGATTCAGCCGGAGTATTTCAGCCGCTTGGCACTACCATCGAAAACAGCTTTTCCGATGTTACGGTCACCAACGGAGTGGAATACATTTACGCGGTGAGCGCAGTCGACGATGACGGATTCGAAAGCAATCTATCCGATACCGCCGGCGCCATTCCCATGGGATTCTACCAAGAATTACTGGTTGTCTTGAAGCATCATTTGAATAGTCCATTTATTGAATGGGAGAACGATTCGCTCGATGCGTATTATCAGGCGCTGTTTGCGGATATCGGGGAAATACCGGATTTCATATTCCACCAGGGCTTCAGCGATTTCCCTTCTCTGGAGGAACTCAGTCCTTACAAGGTGATTTGGATTATCGATGATAACCACAATTCTCAAGCTGCGGGACCAACATACAGAGACCAGCGCGACCAGGTATTGACCACCTATCTTTCCCTCGGCGGCAATTTGGTCTATTCCGGGAGGTGCGTGTTTTTCGGCTCTTTTGGTCAGTCTCAGGGTTTACATTATAATTATGATTCCCTATTGAGAGACTATTTCCAGACAGATGAGGTATTTGCCACACGCTGGCCGAGCATGATCCCTCAAATCGGAGATTTCATCAGAGCCGAATCCGTTATTCCCGAATATCCCTCATTGGATTTGGATTCTGCCAAGTTTGAAATGCTGTCTTTTCTTTTCGCGGACACTCTTTTAGAGATTGATGGGATGATACCCACCGAAGTGGGAGAAACAATCTATACTTATCAATCTACCCTTCCCGACTCCTCACCTCTGCAGGGGATGGCGACGGGGGTGAGGTATAATAACTGGACGGTTATGCTGACTTTCCCTTTATATGTTATGGAACCTTACGATTCGGTCTTGACCCTGGCGGAAAGTGTTCTGGAATATGTTCGGCTACCCCAAGCAGGTGTAGAAGATAGGTTTGCGGATCGGATTATCCCCGACGCTTTTTCACTTCGGCAGAATTACCCCAATCCCTTCAATGCCCGGACAACTATTGAATTTGAGGTTCCCCACAGGTCAATAATTTCAATCAGAGTCTACAATGTGTTGGGTCGGCAGGTTGCGGAATTGGCGGATGAAACCTTTGACCCTGGAGTCCATCGTGTTTCGTTCGATGGAGCTGAATTATCCTCCGGTATTTATTTCGTCAATATGACAAATGAATATTTTAAAGCGACAATAAAAGTATTATTGATTAAATAAGAAAAATCTTCATACAAATACAGTCCCCATATCGAGATCTTTTTCATGTGTACCAAGCATTCTCAACGATTCAATTGTGAAAGTCCAGATGGATGCTGATTGAACTTGAGTGTTAGATAAGCGTATGAGAGTCGTATAGTGGTCCCAGAAGAATGAAAATCAAACAATGAATTATTGAATATTTCGTTGCAGCTATCTAACCATTTAAAGGAATTTTAAACCCCGATCATTCGTTTTTGTACAACACTTGCACAACAATTTTATCTCATCAATGCTCATTATAGCACACTATGGGATTTCTGACAAATGCTATGATAACAAAAACTCTCGAAGCTGCTTTGAAATTCATCGTTTTTTGTTCCAAGTCCGATATAGCACCGATAAACCGGACACGCTATGGCTCATTATCACTCATTATGGCTCACAATGGGATTGCGTCCAACCATCCGAAAGTTTAAAGGCTTACGGGCTAAATGAATGTATTTCATAAGTTTGTGATAATATTGAAATTCCGCTTGGAAAGCGTGTGAGTGGGTGAGTGCTCCCCGGGTTCGAATCCCGGTATCTCCGCTTGAAAAAACAAAGGCTTACAACACGATTTTCCACGCTATCGCAAGCATTTTTTCCGCACGTCCGATATAGCAC
>JABMRZ010000269.1 GCA_013202315.1 Candidatus Tariuqbacter arcticus
AATGAAGTAATGATAAGGATTAACAGTAGATAAAGTAAGATTCACAGTAAATTAAGTAATGAAGTAATAGAACTGAAAAATTAGAAATATCGACAATTTTTTGTCGATGTCGGTGCAGTAAGCGCCTAAACCCCAACCCCTAAACCCTGTTTTCAGCTTAAATAACAATAGTCTCTTCTTGAGACCTGAGACTCGAAACTCGAAACTCGAAACTTGCAGCTATTTTCACAGTCTTTTAATAAAGGAGGCGGAATTGCCGGTTGGAAAAGTAAAGTGGTTTGACAAGAAGAAAGGATTTGGCTTCATAGAGGATGCGGAGATGAACGATGTCTTCGTCCATTTCTCAGACATAGTCGGTAAAGGATACCGGGTCCTGGCAGAAAATGACAAGGTTGAATATGAATTAGTTCAAGGCCCCAAAGGAAATCAGGCGAAGAAGGTGCGGGTAATTCTAAAAGCCTATCCGGATTTTTAGACTAACAGTTTTAATTAAGCTTCACCACTTCGATTTTATTTCTGATAACTTCCTTATCGCGGTACTGCTGGAAAACTTCCTTATTCACCCTGAATATCAGCATTTGTTGATTCATCCCGCCTAAACCGCGCTCAAATTTGACCACAACCACAACCTGTTCCCTAGGCTTCACCGACTTCAATGTGGGAATATATGTGACCAGCAGGTCGCAGATCGATTCCTGCAGCTCATCCAAATCAATCCCCTCGCCCTCCACCAAATCCGCCCGCTTGTCATCGTTCATCGTTATATATAATTCATTGCTGACGCCAAATAATTTATAGCTGATGATAGACATTAAACTCTCATCGACGCTTTGTCTGTGAATAAAAAGCGCTCCGAAATCCGGAATATATGTCGCCCAGGAATCCTTCTGACCAAAGCCGCCCCTAAAAATAAATCCCCCGCCTCTGTCTTTATAAACAGTGGATAGAATATTATTCATTATCACAATATCAGTGGGCAGCCCCTCGGAACCGCTGATTTCCCTGACCTCGATTCCTTCGATAAACTTATCCCGCTTCAATTTCCCTGTATGTAGTCTATTCAATTCATCGCCGGTGGTCCATATCTCAAAATCCCGCCCGCCGTCATCGATAAAATGATAGCCTCCAAAATGGCACCTTAACATCAAACGCTCATCTGCCGGCAGCGTCAAAGCGCCCCCATAATCAGCCATATACGCCTTCAAACTCGCAAACAACACCTCCATACGCCGCTTCAATTCCCGCTCCAACTCCTCGCGCCGATTCAACTCCTCCTCCAACTCCTTAACGCGTTCTTCCCGATACCGCTTCAGACTCTCATTGTACTCCTTCAAAGCATTCTCGTGAGCGGCAATACCTTCATTATACTCTTCCAATTCACCCTGCGTTTTTTGTATAGATTTCTCTATACTTTGAATCTTTAAATGAATGCCGGGCGTCTCCCAAAGAAATTCTCCACTGAAATCATCCTGATAATCGCCCGCCTCAATAGTGAATACTGCACCGAATCCGGATATGTAAATACCTTCTGTTTTAGATGTTATCGAAAAAGCGGTATCCGACTCCATCATAGTGTCGATGATTCGCTCCTGCACCGTGATGTTGGTGCGCATCCTGTCATTCTCAGCGCCGGGACTCACAACCGTATGCATCAACAGCGCCGCGGCTATTAACATTTTCAAACGCATAATTACCTCCTTATGGTATCATTACCGCTGAATGTCGCTCTTTTCATTAAATCCTCTATCATAAAGTTAGTCATCATCAAACCCTCTTGGGAATTCTTCTGCACCCCGCTCAGCCCCGTCCTCATCCAGGTCAAGTCATTGCGGCGCTGTTTCTCCAATTCCTGTGCGAAAGCCGTCAGCGATAAATTGAAATCATGGCGCTGCTCCTCAGATTGTTCCTTCAAAATTTGCGACACCAGCCGCAGTGTTTCCAGGCGTTCCGACTGCAGCCTCTGTTCCAGAGCGCCCTCATCATAATCCGCCGCATTCGCCCCCGGACCAAAAGCAAGATTAAAATCACCCTCCCGGTAAGAAACGCTCGGTTTAACCACCCAAAGCGCGATTATGACTAACGCCGCTGCCATCCCCCATCGTAATACCCCCGGCGCCGAAACCCAATCCCAGATCTTTCGAACTATCCCGCCTGAATGGTGAAGAATGAACACCGGTTCCGAAGAAGGCTCCTCCTCGCCCAATTCGTTCATCACCGCTTCAGCGCCTTTCAAATCCATCCACTCCCTTCGGCAGGATTCGCATTGGGAAATATGCTTGAGCGCTAGGTTGCGTTCATCTTCATTCAACTCTCCCCAAAGCAGACCGGGCAGTTCCAATTTGAATTCTTCACACTTCATAATGCTTCAACTCCGGAATGTTCCACCTTTGAAAAATTTTTTTCAGGGCTGATATGCCGTAATATAATCTTGATTTCACGGTGTTGAGCGGCGCATCGACGATTTCAGCGATTTCAGTGAACTTCAACCCTTGATAAATCTTCAACACCAGCACTTCCCGCTGTTCCTGGGGCAGCATCTTCAGCGCCCGCCTGACTAATTCGGCTCTCTGTTCGGCTTCAACCGCTTCATAAGGGTCGTCGTCGGATGCCAATAGGTTCGTCAATGAATTCACATCATCGGACTCATCATCCAACGGCGCCATATCCCTGCGCTGGCGCCAATAATCGCGAACAACATTCACCGCAATTCTATACAGCCAGGGTGCGAACCGGTTATGGTCTTTCAATCGGCGCAGGCTCTTATAGCATTTAATGAACACCGTTTGAGCCAAATCATCGGCGGCTTCCCTATTCCCCACCAGCTTCAAAATATAATTGAACACCGGCTTATGGTACCGCTTCACCAAGATATTCAGCGCGCCGATATCGCCATTCAGATACAGCCTGATTAGTTCCTGGTCCTTCATCTCCACCGCGAATTATCTCTCTATTATGAAAGACGAATGCAGTCGGGAAAAAGTTTTAAAAATTACTCTACTGCAAATTCAAGCGTCGATTTCATAGCCCGGGAAAAACTCCCGTATTAAATCGTGAATCTTCTCCACCTGAATAAAGGGCTTGCGCAAAATCCTGTCGGGTTTAACTATCTCGCCCTTCAATTCATCCATCAGTTGATTGTAATAACCGGTGAAGAGCACTATGGGGATTTTCGCGTTCAGCGCCTTGATCGCCTTTAATACCATTACTCCGTTTATCTCCGGCATTAAAAAGTCCGAAAATATAATGTCGGGCTTCTTGTCCAGATATAGTTTTATCGCGGATTTGCCGTCAAATGTGATAATTGTATTCAAACCTGCGTCCTGCAGAATCTGCCCCAACATATCGGCGACCATTTGGTCGTCATCGATAATAAGCGCTGTGATCGATTTCTTGTCAGCGGTCATTTTCGTTCACCTTTAGATTTGTTTGATAGATACTTGCACATTCAATTTATAAATTCATCTCGTATAATACTCTATGTATTTAATATACAATTGGTTGCGGGTTGCGAGCCATAACCGAAACGCCGAAGTGTTTTAAATTTTGAATTTTGAATTCTTAATTTTGAATTATAATCACCATCCCCTTTCCAGCGCTAAGCTGAAAGCGGTGGTGAGCTTCAAAATATCCTCATTCGCCTTCCTCAGTCTGGCGGAAAGCACCAAACCGATATTGTAAAATATTGTATAGCCGAGATTCGGATTGTCCCGAACGAGATTTAACAGGCTTTCCTTTTTAATTACCCCGACTATCACATTCCCCAGCGCTTTCATAGTGGCGCTGCGGGTATGCTCATCTTCAAACAGCATCATCTCCCCTACAATAGGCCGGGAATCGGGGTTAAGCCGAATCAGCATCTTGTCCCGGTTGTCGAAATCCCTGGAATCGCTGTCGAACAGCGTCAGTTTCTGAGTCACCTCCATCGTCCCCTCCAATAAAATAAACATCTCCGACCCCGCTTCACCTTCGCGGGCTATGAATTCGCCGTTCTTGAATTTTCTGAGTGATATCAACTTGAGGATTCCCTCCAATTCCGCTTGATTAAGCCCGTTGAAAAGCCTTAACCGCTTCATTTGGTTTTAGCAGAGGTACAACAGGCGTTATATATCAATTTGTAATTGACGAGTCGAGATAGTGAGCGGCATTCCTTTTTCAGCCCGAACTTCCAGGCACTCTTTAATTGCCTGCTTAACATTATCTATTGCTTCCCGCTCGGTTTTGCCTTGGCTGACACAGCCTGGTATGCCCGGATATTCGGTGATGAACATACCGTCCTCGTCTTGGAATATGGTGATGTTGAATTGCATTGCGCTGTTTCTACTTAAATTGCTGGTAATTATATAGTGATTTATTCGAAACTTTTTCCCTTGATAATTGTCCATATAATTGTAAGCAGTACCATAATAGGCGTTACAATCATAATGGGTTTTTTAATCCAAACATTGATGGACATATATTGTTCATTGAAGTGCGAATATATCAATATAAAAATATATGATGATATGGAAATTCCAAGAAATAATATCACAACCGCAAGATAGGGATATAATAATTGATTTGTTCTGTTCTTGCTTTGTTTAAATTCTCTCAACCATGTTTCCCAATGTAATAGTTGTCTTAATTGTTCATCGTTTTTGAAGATTTCATTCACTTTCTTTTCAAAGTCAACAAGATATACACCCACCCGGCTTATTCTTTCAGCTTCACCCATCCACAACACTAAAAGTAATAGACTTAAAACAGGTAAGAAAAATGAGAATATTAAGAATGAAAATACATCCTGTGTATTTATTATGGAAATACCGGCATGAAATATCAAGCCTATTGTTCCAAGACCGAAAGTAAGAATGCTGTTTCTATTTCCCATTGACTGCAAGCTCTCGGAACGCAGCGATTTGTATTCCTCCATCATCACTTGCACTTTTCCAATCTTAAAATCGGTTATTTTGTCTGAATTCATATTCATAGGAACCCTTTCTAGTTTATTAAGCTGTTATTTATTAGATACATCACTTGAATTCTATTTCAAATTTCGCAACATTTTAGTTCTATTAAATAATCTCAATTTTCGTCATTCTGGCA
>JABMRZ010000270.1 GCA_013202315.1 Candidatus Tariuqbacter arcticus
AAGTATGAAAGTGTGAAAGTATGAAAGTGCGAAAGTAGTCGTAGAGTGGGTTTTCAACCCACCGCTTACTTGTCATTCCTATTAAACAATCAGACTAATAATTGAACATTAGCAGAAACAAAAATCGAGGGTATCATTATGGAAATAATGAATACAGCGGTCATCGGCGCTGGGACTATGGGTAATGGGATCGCTCATATAATGGCGCAAGCGGGCTATAAAGTCACCCTGATCGACATAAAACAGGAATTTCTCGACAGGGCTTTAGCCACTATCGAAAAGAACCTCAACCGCCAGTTGAAAAAGGAGAGAATCACCGAAGAACAGATGAAATCCACATTGGCGAACATCACCGTAACAATCAGTATTGAAGACGTCTCTAATGCGGATTTCGCGGTGGAAGCGGCCACCGAAAACATAAATCTGAAATCAGAAATATTTAAGAAGCTGGATGTAATCTGCCGGGAAGGAGTTATCTTCGGCACCAACACTTCTTCCATTTCAATCACCGAAATCGCCGCAGTTACTAAACGCCCGGACAAGGTTATCGGAATGCATTTTATGAATCCGGTGCCGGTGATGCAGTTGGTGGAAATCATCAAGGGGCTCGCCACTTCAGATGAGACCTGCGCCATCACCGAAGATTTCGCCAAGGCTTTAGGCAAAACGCCGGTGTTGGCGAACGACTATCCCGGCTTCATCGCCAACCGGATTTTGCTGCCAATGATAAATGAAGCCATTTTCGCCTTGATGGAAGGTGTTGGAAACGAGGAAGCCATCGATACAGTGATGAAGCTGGGTATGAACCATCCGATGGGACCTCTGACCCTGGCCGATTTTATCGGATTGGATGTATGCCTGTCAATCCTGGAGGTATTGCACGATGGATTAGGCGACCCCAAATACCGCCCCTGCCCACTTTTAAGGAAGATGGTCGCCGCCGGGCATTTGGGCAGGAAGACTGGTAAAGGGTTTTATAATTATGGTTGTTAGTTGTAGGTTGTCAGTTGTTGGTTGAAGAAATGTATCAAGTTGTGATCCGCGTTTAATATCTAATATCTAACATCTAATATCAATAATGGATTTTGCTTACTCCGAAGAACATGAAATGATTCGCCAGACGGCGCGGGATTTTGCCGAGGAAGTGCTGGCTAAAACCGCCGCTGAACGAGACCGCACGGAATCTTTTTTTCACGAAGAGCTGAAACAGTTGGCGGAATTGGGCTTTCTGGGAATAGTCGTCCCTGAAGAATACGGCGGGGCAGGGATGGATACTATATCATATATGATAGCCCTGGAAGAACTCTCCTGCGTTGACGCTTCGGTGGGGGTGGTGATTTCAGTGACCAATTCCCTCGCCTGCTATCCGATATTGGAATTTGGGACAGAAGCGCAGAAGCAGAAATACCTAATCCCTTTGGCGGAGGGTAAATATTTAGGCGGATTCTGCCTCACCGAGCCGGAATCGGGCAGCAATGCGGCTGATTTGAAGACCACTGCTGTCTTCGATGGCGAACACTATGTGCTCAACGGATCCAAGAATTTTATCACTTCAGGCTTAAGCGGAGATATCTTCATCCTGACCGCAGTAACCGATAAATCCAAAGGGGCGCGTGGAACAACAGCATTCATCATCGAGCGGGACTTGGAAGGGATAATTTTCGGCGCAAAAGAGAAGAAAATGGGCATTCGTTCCAGCGATACATCTTCACTGACCCTCGACGACTGCCGGATTCCGGTCGAAAACCGGTTGGGCGAGGAAGGGATGGGATTTAAAATCGCTATGACATCGCTCGATTCGGGAAGGCTGGGTATCGCCGCTCAAGCGTTAGGCATCGCTCAGGCGGCGTTGGAGGAATCAGTGAAATACTCCAAGGAACGGTACCAATTCGGCCGCCCCATTTCAGAATTCCAGGCGATTCAGTTCAAAATAGCCGATATGGAATGTAGGATTCAGGCGGCGAGGCTGTTGACCTATCGCGCCGCCTACCTGAAAGACCAAGGCAAACGCTACACCAAAGAAGCGGCAATCGCCAAATTGTGCGCTTCCGAAACCGCCACCTGGGCGGCGGATGAAGCGGTGCAGATTCACGGTGGATACGGATATACTAAAGAATTCCTGGTGGAGAGGCTGTTCCGAGATTCCAGGGTAACTGAAATATACGAAGGGACATCGGAGATAATGAGGCTGGTGATTTCAAGAGCGGTGTTGGATGAGTATTGATTGGGAATTGGGAATTGGGAATTGGGGATTGGGGATTGGTTGATGGTCGGTGGTTGATAAATCAATGTGTGCTTATAGAAAAATAACGCCCTCGGCGCGGGCGGGTGAAATTCCGCCGTTTTTGGCGATGGACATCCTCGATCAAGCGCGATGTTTGGAGGCGAAAGGGAAAGACATTGTTCATTTGGAATTGGGCGAGCCCGATTTTCCGCCCCCGGAGAATGTGGTCCAAGCCGCTTTCAAGGCGATGGAGGATGGATACACTTCCTACACTCCGACCCAAGGCATAATGGAGCTACGGGAAGCCGTCGCCGATTATTATCTGCAGGAATATGGTGCTGCGGTTCACCCGGATAAGATAATCGCCACGATGGGTTCATCGCCGGCGATGATGTTAGTATTCGGGACTTTGTTGAATCCCGGCGATGAGATAATCATTCCGAATCCTCACTATCCCCCCTACCCTAACAACATTCGTTTCATCGGTGGTGTTCCGGTTAAGTTCAACCTGGCGGAAAAGGATGGGTTTCAATATAATTTAGAAACAATCCGGGAAAAAATCAGTCCCAAAACTAAAGGGATAATGGTGAATTCCCCTTCCAATCCCACCGGGATGCTGCAGGATGAAGCGGTTATGCGGGGTTTGGCGGGAATAGCTGAGGAGACGGGGATATTCATCATCAGCGATGAGATTTATCATGGATTGACTTACGGGGTCAAAGCGCACAGCATATTGGAATATACCGACAGGGCTTTCGTGCTGTCCGGTTTTTCCAAGCGGTATGCGATGACCGGATGGAGATTGGGATGGGTGATTGCGCCGGAAGATTTTATCCCGCCGATGAAGAATCTGCATATGAATTATTTCCTGTCGGCTTCGGCGTTCGTTCAGAAGGCGGGGGTGGAGGCGCTGAAGAATTGCGGCGCCGCTGCTGAAGAGATGAGACTGACTTACGAACGGCGCAGGGATTACTTGATCCCCGAATTGCGGCAGTTGGGATTCGGATTGGAAGTCGAACCGCAGGGGGCGTTTTATCTGCTGGTCAACGCCAAGAAATTCTCAAACGATTCGGTGGAATTGGCGAAGCGGATATTGGATGAAGCAGGGGTGGCGGTCACCCCGGGTGTCGATTTCGGGGAACGGGCGGAGGGGTATCTCAGGATTTCGTATGCGACAGCGATGCCGGAGTTGAAGAAGGGGGTGGAAAGGCTGGGGGGGTGGATATGATAATCGCAGGGTGGGTTCTTAACCCACCATTATTCTAATCAAAGGGAATCAATATGATTCTTCCAAAATTTGTAACTAATCCTATTGAAAAAGTTAGCTTCGTTAGCTATATAGCTATATTTTTAGGAGTAGTTTTATTACTTGCGCTTCCTTATTGTTTTCTAACACCTTGTAATAACGTAATAGACATTAATGATTCCGTTGATTTAGTCAAAA
>JABMRZ010000026.1 GCA_013202315.1 Candidatus Tariuqbacter arcticus
CATATATAATAATAACAGTTATTTGCTGTCGGGTGCGGAGCCCCGACACAACGATTAGAGGCGAATTTTTCTGTTTCGGCAACAGCCCCTTAAAGAATCGCTATAATAGAACAAGGGCGCTCGCAATGAACACCCTTTAAGACAAGTAGTTGTTGTTATATTACAAGATGTTACTGTCGACTTCGGCGAGTCGACAGCGCTCGTTTTATTCAATATATCTACATTTCCTTAATTTCCACCGTCTCCCCGGGGTATTTATCGGTTTCCCAGCCGTGATGGCGGGGATGCCCGCTAATGTGGGGGACGCTGTTCAACAGGTATTCCTTATCGTAATAGTTTTCATCGCTGAAGCGGTCATATACCGAGAATTCGAGCACGCCGCTGTCCATGCGAATGGCGTCTTCCGGGCAGGCTTCGACGCACAATCCGCAGAAGCAGCAGCGCAGTAAATCGATTTCAAAGCGCGCCGGATATTTCTGGATTTTCGGGTCGGGCGATTCGGCGGCTTCGATATGGATGCAATAGCAGGGACAGGCGCTTTCGCACATCATACAAGCCACGCATTTGGGGGAACCGTCCTCGCGCTGCATCAGCCGATGGCGGTGCCGGGGAGCGATGGAGGGCACAACCCGCCGTTCTTCGGGATAATAGACGGTGATGATACCGCGGTGCTTGCGAAGCTTGAAAGTGTAAGCCACTACGGTGAAGAAGTTCTTGATGAAATGCCAGCCGGTGATGCTGACACCCCGTATCGCTTCCACTATATATATTTTTCCCAGAAGACCGAGTTCGACTTCCTTTACGATGATTTTCTTTTCCATTATAAAACCAAATACTGAATACTGAATGCTGAATTAAGGTTTTAGCATGCTAATTGATAATGTTAAATGTCAATACATTGTGGATTTTGGGATATTTTCCGTTTGACTAAAGTTGCCAGCTTTTCAGCGTTTTCAAAGGAAATTTTTTCATAGGAACCTCCTTAATTTAGGGTTCACATAATATAACAATTTAACTCATTATACGAAATTATTAAATTCGTTTATTATAAATACAAATGTTTCTCAATAATTATGGTCTTCAAAGATATCCTCATTTGAAATAACAACCGCACAATAGGCAAGCGGGGCTAAGATATCTTCTCTGGTCAGATGTGGATATACCTCCAACAATTCGCTTATTTCCATCCCTTTTATTTAACATTAATACTCAACCGTCACCTTATAATAATACGCACCTTCGGACACAACACTGGAATCGGTGTATGCGCTGTTTGCGGGAAAAGCTATTGGGGAAAATCCGCTTATATCAAAATATGGATAATCAGAACGGTAAATATTATATCCAATTGCATTTGGCATATCGCTCCATGAAAGTACCGCATTTCCGTCTGAAATTGTGATTACCAAGTCCTGAACTATGGGCAATAATATTCCTTCAAGTCTAACTAAATAGACATCATAATTTCCTGCTCCGAAGGAGCTGGTCTTACCAGCTATAGCATATCCCCCATCCGATGTCTGCTGAACACTGTAACCGAAATCGTGATTATCTCCCCCGAAAATCTCCTGCCATAATAAATTACCCAGGGAATCAGTTTTCATTATTAATACATCATAAACACCGCTAAAAGCAGAGGTGCTTCCCCCAATAACATATCCGCCATCGAAAGTCTGTTGAACGCATTCACCTGTATACCATCCAGTTTGGACATAGGTCTGCTGCCATATTATACTTCCTATTGAATCGATTTTAGCCAGGCATACATCTGTAGTAACAGGAACTGAAGATTCAATATATCCTGTCAAGATATAGCATCCATCCGAAGTAGGCTGAACGCAGTTGCCTGCATCATTTAATATTCCACCAAATGTCAACTGCCAAATCAAACTACCAAGCGAATCCGTTTTTACCAGGTAAATATCAGTCCAATATTGAATTATGGTAAATCCTGTTATTATATATCCTTGGTCTAGAGTCTGCTGGACACTATACCCTTTATCATGATGGATTCCACCGAAAGTATGCTGCCATAAAAGATTTCCCAGCGAATCGGTCTTTAACAGGCACATATCAAATTCACCTGCGCCATATGAATTAGTTTCTCCCGCAATGATATACCCCCCATCGGAAGTCTGACGAACACTATTACCAACATCAATCATCATACCACCATAGCTATGAGACCATAGCAGATTTCCCATAGAATCGGTTTTAATTAGGCAAATATCCGGGTCCCAAGTTGGGCTCGAAATTTTTCCCGCAATGATATATCCGTCATCGTTAGTCTGTTGAACACTATTGCCGATAGAACCACTATAGGTTTGTTGCCATTGCAAATTGCCCAATAAATCGGTCTTAATCAAATATATATACTCCCCAATACCGAAAGACTGCGTGTGCCCTACTAGAACAAATCCACCATCCGCCGTTTGCTGTACGCTCTGGCCTGAATCATATTGGCTTCCCCCGAATGTTCGGGTCCACAAAGTGTCCGGTTGACAGAATGCAAGGATTGAAACAGTCAGGACAATAACCAAAGAGATAAAATACTTTTTCATTTTTTCCTCCTAATACAAATGAATGAAATGGTAGGGGTTTGATTAATCAAACCC
>JABMRZ010000271.1 GCA_013202315.1 Candidatus Tariuqbacter arcticus
CATTATAGCTTTCTGAAGTCAAGCGACTCAAACTTGTCATTCCGAACTTGTTTCGGAATCCAACGTCTTTAATTCTGTTATCTTGTTGAATTTCCAAAGCCTCTGGATGCTGAAACGATCCCGGATCAAGTCCGGGACAAGGTTCAGCATGACATTGTCTTCAAGGAATTACTTCAAAGAACTATAATGTTACAAATCTTTTTATGATAAGTGCATCTTTTTAAGTGGTAATCGTCCGAATGTTTTTCAAGCTGCCAGCAATACCATCGCCAGTATCGCGCTTAAAATTCCCAGAATCTTCTTGATTGTGAGCGGCTCGGACAAGAGAATGACCGCCAGCACTGAAGCCACCACCATATATAATGAGGTTAGGGGGATTACGATGGAAGCGGGGCCCTTGGTCAGGGCAACGAAGAAATAGAGAAATCCCACACCGCCGGCTATCCCCGCCGCCAGGGCGATGAAGTGAAAGGTGTCCATTTGCGGCTTGCTCGGTCCGGCGAAAGCGCCTATCACTAATGTACAGACGCCGAACAGAATCATAGTAGTCTGCCAGGGAACTTCTGCGGCAGACAGCTTGGTCAGGAATCCCCATAAGCCCCAAAAGAATAGAGCCAGGAGGGAGGGTTTGAGCCACCCTCCCCCATTTAACAACTCCATAGACGGTATCCCATTAATGTTTCCTGGCGATGAAGCGTCCCTTACCCATTTTACCTTCATGAGCCTTCTCTGCCATGAAAGCCATTTCTCCGCCCATAGCCTGGAACAGTTCCATATCATCGCCGATGATTTTCAGCGCGTCGTAGGTGAACTGGTCGGTCAGCATCTTGATATAGAAATCGACATATTCGGCGAATTCGGGTGTCAGGTCGGTGCTCTCCGTAACGGTGAATCCGTTTTCGGCTAACAGTTTTTCATAACCCTTTTGATTCTCCATATAGGGGAATTTCATGAAGGTGTTGATTCGTTCCGCTTCCTCATCGGTCAGCCCGGCGGGTCCTTCAATCCAATCGGTGAAAGCGATGATGCCGCCCGGCTTCAACACCCTGGCGGCTTCGGCGATGAGAACGCCCTTATCCACCAGGTAGCACCAGGTATCTTCGCCCCAGACGAAATCAAATGTGCCGTCGGCAAAGGGATATTTCTCGGTGACATCCTGCAGATGGAATTCAATTTTATCCGCCAGTCCTTCGGCGGCGGCGCGTTCCTTTGCCCAATTCAGCATTCTGGGGGTTCCGTCCAAGCCGGTCATTGTGACTCCGAAATTCTTGACCAGGAAGCGGCATCCCGCCCCCAGCGCGCTGCCGAGGTCGAGCCCCTTCATGCCCGCTTTAATTCCGGCCTTCTGTGCAAGGGTCATGCTTGATTTGAAACCGCCGGCATGGATTTGTTCACCCATAATGAGTTCCCAGAGAAGACCTTCCGGACCGCTGTAGGCTTCCTGAACATCCTTTAAGGTGATGTTTTCTAACTTCTTCATAAGATACTCCTTCCAATTAAGAATTTGATGGTTGTATGTTGGGATGAGCCAAATCATCACCCGTTTCCCAATAATTAAGTGGAGTTAATTTGCAGGTTTCTAAGCTAAACCATCTATTTCGGGTTTCTTCAATTGGTGGGTGAAGGAGACTGGCGGGAGGTTGCGAAAGGATGCGCCTTGACGGGCGGTATCACCGTATAGGACAGGTGATGCAGCCTTCGGCTCCAGCTAACGAGTTTCCCTTCATCACCACGCTATGGTTCCAGCTACACTGGATGGGAATAGCCCGTCAGGTGTAATTAAATAATAATACCATATAAGCCTCAGGCTGAAATATAGACTAACATTAATTGTTGTAATAATCGTTCTAAATGATTTTGAAACCGAACTGGATATAATACAACAAATATGTTGTTAATTAATATTACTTTGTCAAGTATCCATTTGTCATTGCGAGCCCGCCAGCTTTGGCGGTCGAAGCAATCATTTTCGCCTATCAAATTATAAGATTGCTTCGTCATCCCGACCCTTCGGGATTCCTCACAATGACAATATAAGTGAAGTTATCACAACAAATCACGGACACTACCCACAATTTGGGTGAAGGTTTTAAACAGTTGATATAAAATCCAGGTAATATCATTCCACCAACACCAAGCCATTGAACACTGCCTTATCCTTCGCTGGTTGCTCAAATTCCAAACCGACTTTCTTGGCTGTCTCAAACACATTGATGCCCATGGCCTCCATTGATGTGCGGGCTTTGTAAGGATGACGACACAGTTCTGAAGTGTGAATATCTATGCATTCATCACAAAGCATACACGGTCCTACATTGTAGCCAACTGCTATTTTGTATCCAAACATAAAAGATTTAGACTCTAATCGACATATTATTTCATCGAGTTTATTCAGTGCTGGTGATAGAGATTTCTTGAAACATTCATCGAACTCGTCATTCAGAAAAAGGGACTCAAGATCTTTATGTTCACTAATTATCTTAAGCATTTCTTCAGGAAAAGGTATCTCGAATTGAATGAGAATACCATAAGAATACTTTGCTAGTAATTTCTTAAATTCCTCGACCTCCACGACATTAGGAGGGCACATGAGATTCTTGCCATAGAAAATACAGAGAGGAACGGTGCACTTTAGGCGAACACGCTCATCTACAACCACATTGCTTACCTTAATAGGTTTTGCTCTTGTAGCACCCAGTTCCAAAGCAAGATCAGTTAGAATATTCAAGTGTTTCTTGAGATCAGCCAAGAGAAGCTCCTTCGTATTTTCTTATTATGAGACCTATTTCTGCTCATCCAATAATTAGTGCTTGAGGAATAATTCTGAATTTGTCATTGCAAGGAAGCGAAGCGACGAAGCAATCTATATATTATTTAGTAAGTTACAGGTTGCTTCATCTGCAAAATGACATCCGCTGCGGCGGATTGTAATGATAAAAAATATCACTTTTTCTACAGAAACTAATTAAACAGTAAATAGAATACAAAGAATATTTTTTAAAAGCAAATTTTAGGTTTCCAATTAGAGAAACTAATTATGTTTTTTCATATCAAGTCTCGTCTCATAGTTATTGAGATGGTCAAGCTATTTGCGATTTTGCGCTATCCTTTGTATAATATATTCTGCATTGTTTTTAGTCAAATGTTCTAATAACCAATGCCAGCAGAGGATACGGAAATTGAATTTTAAGATTAATATAGAACCTGAAGGTAATACCGTAGAAGCAGTTCCCGGCGATACCTTGAAATCAGTCCTTGAAAGTGGAGGATATTACTTCCCCCAGAACTGTGGCGGCAAGGGTAAATGCGGCTTCTGCCGGGTGAACTACATTGAGGATGCGCCTAAAGCCTCAACTCTGGAAGTGAAGTTATTTGGTGAAAGTTCGGATTATCGCTTAGCCTGTATGCATAAGGTCGAAAGTGATTGCACCATATATGTTCCGCCGCTTTATGAAGCAATGATAAGTGGAAAAACCATCGCCGGCTTCAAGGTGTCCGGTGGTAGAAGCGGGTTCGGAATTGCCTGTGACCTGGGAACGACAACTGTCGCCCTGTATTTGGTGAACCTTGGAAGCGGTGAAATCGCTGGTCAGTATGTTTTCCTTAATCCTCAGCTGTCTTATGGGGCAGATGTTATGACCAGGCTGAATTTAGCGAAAGCAGAAGATAAGAGAAAGGAATTAACTAATGCTATTTATCTCGGTCTGACGGAAGGCATTAAAAAACTCCTCAACTCGGGTGAGGTATCCCCCGACCAAATTGTGAAACTGCTGATTGTAGGGAATACCGCTATGACCCACCTTTTCCTCGGATTCGGCGGCGAAGGATTGGAAAGAGCCCCTTTCAGGAGCCCTTTTGAGCGGCGTGGATGCATCCCCTTCAACCCGGAAAAAATCGGTTTGACTTGGGAAGTCGGCTGTGAAATCCTGCCCATTCTCTTCAGTTTCATCGGTGGAGACACTATCGCTTCCATTATCGCCTCCGATTTGGATACCAAACCGGGATTGAGGCTGATGATTGATTTCGGCACCAACGGTGAAATTGTGCTGTCGAAACAGGGGACTATTTGGGGTTGTTCGGCAGCCGCCGGGCCGGCTTTTGAAGGTGTGGGAATGTATTCCGGGATGCCAGCGGTAAAAGGCGCGGTTGAAGCTTTCACCGATGAAGGTGAACCGAAAATCATCGGCGGGGGAAAAGAACCACGGGGGATTTGCGGATCGGGATATATCTCCGGAATAGCATACTTATTGAAAAATAGGGAAATAACACCGGCGGGTTTGTTAAAAAGGGATAAAAATAAAAAAAGAGAATGGATTCCATTATTGACAGGAGATAACCCTCCGAGAATCACCCAGGACGACATCCGCAAATTCCAACTCGCCAAAGGCGCTATATCCGCCGGCATCGAAATCTTATGCGGTGAAGCGGATGTGGAATATGCTCATTTGGACGAAATCGTCATCACAGGCTCGTTCGGCAACCGCATCGATATTTCCGCCGCGGTCGAAACCGGTCTAATCCCCCGGATAAACCCTGATAAAATCACCTTCATCGATAACGCCGCCGGGCGGGGGGCGGCGCTTTGCCTCAGCGATGACCACCACAGGAAGCGCGCACTAAAGCTGCGGCAGAAGATGAATTTCATCAACCTGGGGGAACATAAACTATTTCAGGAGGTTTTCGTGGATAAGATGAAATTTCCTACGAAGTATTAACGCGATGCGGGATTCGATTTACTCGTCTAATAATCTACTGAAATCAATAGTTATACACATGCTTAAAAAGAATTTCCGATCTTCCTCAAATCGTCATTCCGGCTTGTCCGGAATCGGCTGGTACTACTATTTATTTGCCGATTC
>JABMRZ010000272.1 GCA_013202315.1 Candidatus Tariuqbacter arcticus
CAGCCTTCAGATGGGAGGAATATCCCTTTCTTTTTCCCGATCCCGGTTATTGGATTTATCCTGCTTTTGGGGATTTGGACGCTGACGGAGATTACGATATGGTTATGGGAACAGGAGATTTCTATAATGATTATATTGCTTTATATGAGAATATGGGGTCGCCGGAAAATCCCGATATGATTTTATCAAATTCCAATCTTATCGGTTATTGGTGGATAATGATGTATCCTTATTTGGTCGATATCGATGGGGATGGCGATTTGGATTTAATGGTGGGAACGGAAAATTGGCCATCTAGTGCCGCAATACATTTTTATAAGAACATTGGCACTCCGCAACGGTTCAATTTTATTTTGGAAGATGATAATTACCAAGGGATTACCGGTTCGGGTCAGTTACGCATACAATTTATCGATTATGACGGTGACGGTGATTATGATTTATTTACCGTGGATTCCAATTCGGCTTTTAAGTATTATGAGAATGTAGGAACACCTGTAAACGCAAATTTTGTATTGATGATCGAAAATTTTGGCAATTTTACCGATATAAGACCCAGGCCTTATTTTTGTGATATCGATAATGATGGCGATTATGATTTATTTGCCGGACAGGATTATGGCGGTGGGATTAAGTTTTACCGGAATAATGAGTACAATTCTGTCAATTCCCACCCGCAAATCCAACCTAATACTTTCACACTGCATCAAAATTATCCCAATCCCTTCAATCCGACGACCACTATTCCCTTCGCCTTACTCACCGAATCGAGGGTCAAAATTGCGATTTACAACATCTTGGGACAGAGGGTAGCGGTATTGGAAGACGGCATACTGCAGGCGGGTAATCACAAAGCTTCGTGGAATTCAACTGGGATGGCTTCAGGCGTATATTTAATCGTACTGGAAAGCCCGGGAGAGTCCGGACAGACGAGAAAAATAACCCTTTTGAAATGATTCAATCCTCATAATATCTTACTTTCACACTTTCCTACTTTCCCACTTTCACACTTTCAAGGCACCTCAATCTTATCGAATATCTTCTGTATAATGTCTTCCGAAGTTAATTCTTCCGCTTCCGCTTCGTAGGTAATCATCACTCGATGGCGCAATATATCCATTCCGATTGAACGGATATCTTCAGGTATAACATACCCTCGATGGCGGATGAAAGCGAATGCGCGGGACGCTTGCGCTAAATAAATCGAAGCCCGGGGCGAAGCCCCATAGCTGATCAAATCCTTCAATTCAGGCAGTCCGAATTTCTCCGGATTCCGGGTGGCGAAGACCAAATCGAGGATGTAATTCTCAATCTTGGGGTCGAGGTAAATTTCGCGGCAGACTTTGCGGGCGCGGAAGACGGCTGCGGGTTTAACCACCGGGGAAGGCAGTTCTACATCGCCGGTAGTCTGCTGGCGCAGAATTAGCAGTTCTTCATCGCGTGAAGGGTAATCGATGATGATTTTCAGCATAAAGCGGTCCACCTGCGCTTCAGGCAGAGGATATGTCCCTTCCTGTTCGATTGGATTTTGAGTGGCGAGGACCAGGAAAGGTTCTTTCAAGGGGAATGTATCTTCGCCGATGGTGACCTGGCGTTCCTGCATCGCTTCTAACAATGCCGATTGCACTTTGGCGGGGGCGCGGTTGATTTCATCGGCGAGGATTAAATTGGCGAAAAGCGGCCCTTTCCGCGTGAAAAATTCACCCGTCTTTTGATTGTATATCAAAGTCCCGATGAGGTCGGCGGGTAAAAGGTCGGGAGTGAATTGAATCCGCTGAAATTTAGCCTCAATCGTTGCGGCTAAGGATTTAATCGACAGCGTCTTCGCCAAGCCGGGCACGCCTTCGAGCAGGATATGTCCATTGGAGATAAGCCCCACCATCAGTCTTTCCAGCATCTTCTTCTGGCCGACGATTACTTTGGATATTTCGTTGAAGATATCGTTCACAAATTCCGATTCGCGCTCGATTTTCTCGCTGAGTTCACGAATTTGGGGGTCCATAGATTCCTCGTTATCAGTAGTCGGTTGTCAGTAGTTAACCGTTTTTGTGTATTAATACGATTATGTTAGAGGTAAAGTTCCATAAGTGTGCGCATATATTTTAAATCGGTTGAATCGTACATTAAAAAGGCGGTTCACAATGAACCGCCTATCCCAATCAGCACGGCTAATAAAACTCGTTTCACTACCCATCCTAATGAACGATCAACGGGAGCGACTCCTAATTAAGGTTCTTCTTCGGCTGCTGGAAGTTCTTCCTCTACAGCTTCTTCAACCGCAGCTGTATCGATTTCCGCTTCAGGCGCCGGTTCGATCGTGGCTTCTTTGGCTGGAGGTTCAGGCGCTTTCTTGCAGCCGTTGATTGCCAATCCCAGAGCGAGGATTAGGATTAAGATGGTAGTTATAAAGTACCTCATGCCTCTTCCTCATAGTTTTAATTAATGATAAGTGAATATTTTAGTTAATTTGGTTATTAATAAGTTATTAGTGGGGGTTTACTTCTCTGATGGCTCTTCAGCGGTGGAATCAGAGGTTGTTTCTTCTGATATTTTGGTCAATTTTTCGATGTCATTAATGTCTTCACCGAGATGTTTCAGCTCCCAACCAGCGTCTTTAGCCATTTCATGATCAGGGTAGGTTTCAAGGAATTTTTCGTAGGCGGTCTTCGCCTTTTCCAAATCTTCCAGATCATTGGCGAAAATGAAACCTATCATAAATTGCGCTTGAGGGCAGAATTTACTGTCGGGAAATTGTTCAGTGAGCTTTCGGTATGTATCAATCGCTTCGCAGTATTGACCTTCCCGCTGAAATTGATTGGCTTGTGCGAATGTTTCAGAGTCGTTCAACTTCTTACAACCGGTTTGGAGAACAATCCCGGCAAGCAATAAAAGGATTAAAAAATACTTGTACATTTAGCTGCTCCAATTATGTTAATATTGCTTACAAATTTATAATCTTAATCATAAAAGTCAAGTATTTTCTGGATAAATTACAGTATTTATGGTCTTTTAATGTCAGCTATAGAGAATTGAAAGTGTTACTAAGATAGGATTCAACCGGTAATAATTGCCCATTGATTCAGCGGTAGAATATTTTTTGCCTAATAATTTACATCATAGAAATTTATCTCCGGTTCATATATTATTAAAATACCGCTACTTATGTATACTCAATCTAAATGGAATCAACTGTCACACACTTTGCATTAAATAGAAACCGAGGTGGTATCCCACAATAAGGCGATTCTAGAGTAACGATTATGTTCAGCGATAGTCGATTCATAAACAATATCGAAGCCTTCGAAATAGAAACACCCGAATCATATTTCAACCGAGGGCGGCAATATTATCGCAAAGGCAATTTAGGGCTGGCGAAAAAATATTTGACCCTCGCACAGCAATCGGGGTATTCCAATGATGAATTATTGCCCTTAATGGGATTCGTCTATTCCGAGCAAGGATATCTGGAAGAAGCTGAAAAATTCTTCAAAGAAGCCTTGAGCAAATCACCTGCCAGCGCCGAAGCCAGATTAGGGCTGGGTGAAGTCTATTTTAAAAAGGAAAAACTCTTGGATGCGGAGGATAATTTCCGATTGGCGCTGTCAAACGATATCGATAACGGCCGAGCCTGGAACGATATGGGAATGCTTTACCTGAAATACGGCGAACAAGAGCGGGCAATGGTATATTTCAAAAATGGAACCGAAAGCGGCGATGAAGACGCTCGATTCAATTGGGGAATGCTTTTATCTGAACAAAACCGTTTAGCGGAAGCGGAAGACACCCTCAAACCTCTATTGGATTCTGCGGACTATAAGTGGGAAGTCCGATTGAACTTAGGATATATCCTGTTGAAAAAAGGTAATTTCGATGAGGCATTGGACTATTTCAACCGTGCGGCGGAAACCCGCAAAGGGAATTTGAAAGCGAATTATAGCGCAGGTTTGGCTTTCTATTATAATCAAGACTATGAAAGAGCCGTCGCCTCCTTCGAAAGGGCGCTCGCAGTCAATCCCAATTATTTCCCCGCCAAAAACGCTTTAGCCGCTTGTTCATCGCGAATCATTATGACAGTGGGAGTGGAACAGGATTTGAATATGGATTACGCATTCACCAATATGATCGCACAGGTGTGGATCAATGGAATGGAGAAAACACAAGGATTCGCCGATGAGAAAGACAATCCTGAAAATCCCTTGATTTCCGTAATTATATGCGCTGGAAAAGAAAATGCTGCGTTGAAGAAATGTATCGATAAATGTATGGAACTCGATTATCCCAAATATGAAGTGTTGGTTTTATCGGATAGAAAAATCGACATTCATAATAAAGGCGTTAGAGTGATTCCAACCGGTAAGGTCGATTCAGCGGTAAAACGGAAAATTGGAGCGAAAGAAGCGAGGGGGAAAATGCTGGCTTTCTTAGATGATAATTCGTACCCAACAAAGGATTGGCTGAAGCGGAATGTAGAAAAATTCCATCATAAATCAACATAATTGATCCCTTCTTTGAGAACCATTTCCCATTAAAACCTACAGCCCCAAGCCTTTTCATTTTTTCCCGAGCCTCTTTAACCTGAATTATTCACAAAAAATGTAGGTCGGCTTGTTTAAAGCCGACAAATCATTCTATAAAAAAAGCCCCCAAAATATGGGGGCTTAAAATCATGAGACTTGAGACTCGAGACCTGAGACTATTTAATCAATATCAGCTTCCTGGTCTGATTGAAGTTTCCCGCTTGCAGAACCGCGAAATACACTCCGCTCGACAATCCGGCGCCGTCGAATGTAACTTCATAAATACCTGCAGGCTTGAAGCCATC
>JABMRZ010000273.1 GCA_013202315.1 Candidatus Tariuqbacter arcticus
GAATCGATTCCGGACAAGCCGGAATGAGATTTATTGGGACCAACAATTGGATTTTACTGAGTTAAGAACATAACCGATTATCTTTTAAACAACAAGAATAATTCCAAATTCTCAATTATGAATTTATTAATCATCGGTTCCGGGGGGCGTGAACACGCCCTCTGCTGGAAAATCGCCCAATCGCCACTATGCGATAAATTATACTGCATCCCCGGCAACGGCGGCATTTCCGCCCAATGGGAATGCCCCAAGCTGGATGGGAGCAGCTTCGAGGCCTTAGCCGAATTCGCCCGGGCAAAGAACATCGACTTCACCATCGTTGGACCTGAACAGCCTCTGGTGGACGGAATAGTCAACTATTTCGACAAAACCGGTTTGAAAATATGCGGGCCTACTGCTTCCGCCGCCTTAATCGAAGGTGATAAAGCCTTCGCCAAGGAGTTAATGTCGTCATCCGGCGTCCCCACCGCGCGCTTCACTATTCATCACAATTTGGTTTACACTTTGGAATCGCCGCACTTGAAAAAATTCCCCGCCGTCATTAAAGTATCGGGGCTTGCCGCCGGCAAGGGGGTGTTCATCGTCGACAGCCCCCGTGAAGCCGAAAATATACTTACTGAAATCTTCGCCCGAAAGAAATTCGGCGACGCCGGTTCGACCGTGGTGGTGGAAGAATGCCTAACCGGCGATGAACTTTCCATATTCGCCATCACTGACGGAGAAGATTTCATCATACTGCCCCCTTCTCAAGACCACAAGCGTATCGGCGAAGGCGACACCGGTCTTAACACCGGCGGAATGGGTGCCTGCGCTCCCGCGCCCATCGGAGACCCGGACACCCTCGGTCAAATTGAAGAGCGGATTATCATTCCAACTCTGGAAGCTATGCGCCGCCGGGGAACGCCTTACCGCGGCCTTCTATACTGCGGGTTGATGATTACTGAAAAAGGTCCCCGGGTATTGGAATTTAACTGCCGGTTCGGCGACCCGGAATCGCAATGCGTTCTTCCGTTGATAAAGCCGGATTTGCTGGAACTGTTGCTCGCATCCGCTGAAGAAGGCGGCATAGCCCGCTGGAAACGGAAAAATCCCTGGGAAGTAATATACACTGGGAATGAATATGCGGCTTGTGTGGTGCTCGCTTCGGAAGGGTATCCCGGTTCTTATCAAAAAGGAATACTCATCGCAGGGCACGATAGGGAATATCAGGATACCATTATCTTCCACGCCGGCACTAAGTATGAAGGCGAGCGCTTCATAACTTCCGGCGGCAGAGTCCTGGGTGTTACCGGGCTGGGAAAATCGCTTAAGGAAGCGCTCGACAGAGCATATTCAGCCATCGAAAGCATCAATTTCCAGGGCAAATATTACCGCAGAGACATCGGCTGGCGGGCACTGTATTCGAACATATAACAGCTTTCAATAACCAATGGAAAGGATAACCATTATTACTGAAACTAGAACCGCGATTCATAGCAGGCGCATTATATTCCCGATTATCTATGTGATTCTGTGCGTTTTCATCGTCTTAATATTCATTTCCCCGCCGGGGATAAACGGCTATGAACGGGCGATGTTCGGAGATATGGTATATGGGCAGGCTCACAAACCGTTCGTCTATCGTGCGCTCTTGCCAATGATAATCAGAACAACCACATCGATTATACCCGAAGAAACCGATGAATTAATAAACAAAATGCTTGATAAGATCCCCTCCGTTAAAAGCGAATTATCAAAGTCTACAGAAGAAGATATGTTCTATTGGGAAAAAGAACTCTATACGGAATATATTGTAGCAATATTTTATATATTTCTGTTTTTGCTTGGATTTGTATTTTCTCTGAGGTATTTATTCGAAGGAGTATATAAAGCATCGATTTTATCCAAGGATATCCTCGCTATATCCGCTTTGTTGATTCTACCTTCGTTTTTCGACTATATGAGTTATTTATACGATTTCCCGGCGCTTTGCCTCTTCACCTTGGGGCTGGGATTGATGGTCAGGGAAAAATGGGTTCTGTTCTTGATTATTTATACATTGGGCTGTATCAATAAGGAGACGACCATCTTGTTGAGCCTCATATTCGCAATTTACTTCGTGAAATCAGCGAAGATGCTTAGGTCTAAATTTTATTGGCTGTTGGCGGTGCAGCTTATTGTATTTATATTAGTTAAACTAATGCTATTCTTCATTTTCCTGAACAATCCCGGTTCCTTTGTTGAATTTCATTTTGTTGACCATAACCTGGTATTATTGGGAAATATTTCTTTAGCTGCGATGACCGCTCTTGCCGTAATCGCTGGGCTTGTGTTTTACCGCTGGACTGACAAGCCGCTGTTTCTCAGGGACGCCCTTTGGATTGTCGCGCCCCTATTTATCTTGACCCTGTTTATGGGTTATATTGATGAACAGCGGGATTTTTATGAAGCTTACCCGGTTGTCCTGCTGTTGATTTATCATTCAGCCGCTAAAATCTTCGCCAAGGTTTAATTTCTATCCAATCCGGCACATAACCAACAACCAACAACTAACAACCAATATGAAAATAACCTTCATCGGCACCGCGTCAGGTCTGTCAGTCACCGACCGCGCTCACGCATCGCTGTATATCGAGGGCGGCGGCAGCCGTATTCTGATCGACTGCGGCGAAGGAGCATTGAGGTCGCTTCTGATGCAAAACATCGACCCTAATGACATAAGTGCAATCGTCATCAGCCACACCCACCCCGACCACTGCGCCGGAATACCGACGCTAATGCAGTATATGCACCTAACGGAACGGGAAAAGCCGCTGAATATCTACCTGCCGCAGGGCGTGTCCTCAGCCTTCAGAAAGTATTTCGACCAGCTTTATCTGCTCAACGAGAAACTCACTTTCGACTATCGGATGAATGATTATACCGAAGGATTGTTTTGGCGGGGGGACAATTTATCCATCGAAGCCGTTCCCAATCTCCACCTCGAACATTATATCGAATATGTCGAAAGATACCGCATCAGCGCCGCCTCCTTCTCTTTCATTTTCGTTGAGGGTGATAATTCGATATACTACAGCGCCGACCTGAAGGGGATGGTGGATTTGAAACCCCCGTCGCGCGCTGAACTGATGATAGTCGAGTGCACTCATATTGGGATCGAAGACGCCTTGAATCTTGCGGCAGATAAGAGAATAAAGCGGGTGATTTTCACACATATTCCCCCGGAAATGGATACCACAAATCGTTCATTCGAGGGAATCACCGCCGAATTCGCTTATGATGGAATGGAAGTAATAGTGTGAACAGGTATATTATAAGTTTAGTTTGAAGTTTTCACCATAGAGATACATAAACACTCAAAAAGGATTAATAGGTTATGGGCTGTTAAAAAAATGTGGACTGAAGATATATTACTTTGCTAATTTATTATAGTTACCTTGAACCGTCGATCGATAAATGACAACAAATCACCGTTATACCAAAATCCTAATAACCCAATGACCCAATATCCAATGACCAATAACCAACTAATCGGCAGGTCTGAAGCGATTCAGGCCATTCGCGGCTTAATAAAACAGGTGGCGCCCACCAATATATCCGTGCTCATCACCGGCGAATCCGGCACCGGCAAGGAAGTGGTCGCCGAGATGATTCACGAACTGAGCCCCCGCGCCGGAAAACCTATGGTGACCGTCAACTGCGGCGCTATCCCGGAAGGGATATTTGAAAGTGAAGTTTTCGGGCACGAAAGAGGTTCATTCACCGGGGCGGAGAAACAGCGCAAAGGATATTTCGAGCTCGCCGACAGCGGAACCATCTTCATGGACGAAATCGGCGAAATGCCACTGAACGCCCAAGTGAAAATCCTCCGCATCCTGGAAACCGGCGAATTTATGCGGGTGGGTGGGACAACGAGTATAAAAGTGAATGTGCGGGTAATCGCCGCCACCAACCGCGATATAGCCGCCGCCGTCGCCAAAGGTGAATTCCGTTCCGACCTATATTACCGTTTGAAGGCGGTCAGTATCAATCTTACCCCTTTGCGTGAACGGCGGGAAGATATTCCACTTTTAGTTGAGTATTTCATCGAAGATTTCAGCCGGCGCATCAATATACCCGTTCCGAAAATCACAAATGACGGAATGGAACTGCTGGTCAACCATTATTGGGAGGGGAATATCCGTGAGCTGAAGAATTTTGTGGAAAGTATGGTGACTTTGGAGAAGGGGAGGACTTTCAACCGTGAAACTGTAATGCGGTTCTTGGGCCCGCAGGGAAGGTATGAGCCTCAGCTCCCGGTTCATATCACTAGATCGCAGGATCAGCTCGAGCGGGAATTAATTTACCGCACTCTAATGGATTTACGCCGGGAAATTTGGGAATTGCGGGATATGGTCGCCGGATTCGTTGACCAAAATACCCAAATGGAAGTCCATAGTTCATTGATGGAGGAGGTGGAAAAAGAGCAAATCCGGCGCACTTTAGATCAATATAGCGGCAACCGCCGCTTGACCGCCGAAGCGCTCGGCATCGGAGAAAGAACCCTTTATCGAAAGTTGAAGCAGTATGGATTGTCGTAGCTGCGGTCTGCGGGGTGCGGGGTGCGGGGTGCGGGTTGAGGGTTGCAATCTGTAAATCCGCGCAATGACGGATTACAAGATATAGGAATGC
>JABMRZ010000274.1 GCA_013202315.1 Candidatus Tariuqbacter arcticus
TCTCTGATATGTGGTGTAACTGAAACCTGAAGTGTGTTCTTATCATAATCTATTGAGAGTTGTAGGGTCTGTTGCCCAAATCAATCCAGCGTGCTGTCGACTCTCCGGAGTCGACAGCATATATAATAATAACAGTTAATTGGTATTGGGTGCGGAGCCCCGATACCGCGATTAGAACCGAATTATTACCTTTCGGCAACAAACCCAATAATTATCGATAGCCAAACACAAAGAGGTTAAATTGAGAAGCCGCAGACTTATCGTGGGCAATATAAGTCATTCCGTAACTAACGAACAACTGAAAAAACTGTTTTCCTACTACGGCGGGGTCAAGCGCGTGAGCATAATCGAAGGGCGGGGATTCGGGTTCGTGGAAATGTCAAGTCCTTCCGAAGCGGAAATCGCAAAAGAGGAACTAAACGGCTATGAATTCAAGGGACTTGCATTGCGCGTCGATGAAGCGCGCCCCCGAAAAAAAGACATACCCTAAACGCCAACACCGGACGAATTAAGAATCTCCTGTCGGCTTAATATGCCGGATTTAAATTGTAGCGCAATAATTTGAATTTTAAAATATTCGACAGTTGACAGTAAACGGTGAACAGTAAACGGTGAACAGTAAGCGGTGAACGGTAAGCGGTGAACGGTAAACGGTGAACGGTAAACGGTCAAATTGTAATTTCCACGAAGGGGAAAAATATGAATAGCCGTAGGTGAAACCTACGGAGAAAGAATCCGTATAATACCGACCCTGAAGGGGTCGTACTATTTTCATACTTGGTGGTGTCAACCCAGCGGCATAAGGGTTTGCTTTAAAATGAACCTCTTGCAAAAGTCCTGATGTAGCGATTATGTCATTCTGAACGAAGTGAAGAATCTCCTATTTTTCAATGACTTATTTTGAAAGAGATTCTTCCTTATAATTCAAAATGACAACTCTAAGGGAATTCTATAAATGCCTCTATCGATAAACCTTAATTCACAGTCATAACTTGGGAATTAAACTTTCACCACCGGTCTTATTGATAACCCTCATCGGCGTCCAGCTAATCCTGGGAAAGAAAATATCCTTCCCTTATGGAGTGCTTATGGGGCTGTCTCCGGTTTATATCGGAATAGTCGCCCTTGCATCCGATTTCGCTTTGATGCCTTTCGCCCTTCTTCTCTCCGATAATTCCAAACGAATCGGCTGGCTGGAAAAACTGCGCCGGAAACTATTTGCTGATGAAAAGAAGGTGAGAGAATCCAAATGGTTGAAGCGCTTCCAGAATATGGGCAAAGTAGGAGTTGTATTGATAGTTTCAATTCCCGGCGCCGGAGGAGTCTGGACCGGCGCTGTTCTATCGCATATCCTGAATTTGAAAAAACTCGAAACATATATTCTCCTCGGGCTGGGTTCTGCTATTGGATGTATAATCTTTATACTATGCTTCCATGGCATAATGAATTGGGTGCTATGATGTCCGACGCCCCCAACGGCAGAAAAATATATCTGGATACAAACTTACAGATTCTCTTCGGGGTTACACTGACCGCTATTTTGGGGGTCTCCAGCTTGACTCCCGCTTTCCCAAAGATTGTCCGGGAATTCAATATTTCGCCGGAGAATATCGGACTATTAATAACTATCTTTACCTTCCCGGGGATTTTTCTGACCCCGGTTATGGGCGTATTTGCCGACCGGTGGGGCAGAAAGAAAATCCTCGTCCCTTCCCTGATGCTGTTCGGTATCGCCGGATTTCTATGTTTCTTCGTCCGTGATTTCAACCTCCTGCTTTTACTCCGATTCTTCCAAGGCGTAGGCGCCGCTTCCCTGGGTTCCATCAATGTAACGATTATCGGCGACCTCTATTCCGGTAAAGAACGCGCCGCCGCTATGGGTTACAACGCCAGCGTTCTCAGTATAGGAACAGCGGCATATCCGCTTATCGGAGGCGCACTGGCGACCTTTGGCTGGTATTATCCCTTCATACTCCCCTTAATCGGCATTCCTATAGGTTTTCTGGTGCTGTTCACACTAAAAAATCCTGAACCCCTCAACGACCAGCGTCTTCTCGAATACCTCGCCCAAGCCTGGCAAAGCGTAAAAAAACGCCAGGTTGTGGGATTATTCATAGCGTGTATCATATCCTTTATAATCCTTTTTGGAACTTATTTGACCTACTTCCCCTTTTTAGTCGGATATGTTTTCGGCAAATCGCCTTTTGTAATTGGTATTATAATGTCATGTGCCTCCCTTTCCACCGCCTTGACAGCGTCTCAACTGGGGAAATTAGTGAAAATATATTCCGAAAGGACCCTGCTTAAAACAGCCTATCTTCTATATGCTTTATCGATGTTGATGGTTCCGTTCATTCACAATGTATGGCTGCTGCTGATACCCATTATGATTTTTGGCGTAGGGAACGGCATAAATTTCCCCATCATTCAAACGCTGTTGGCGGGGATGGCGCCAATCAACCAGCGGGCGGCGGTTATGTCCCTAAACGGAATGGTCCTGCGATTGGGCCAGACTTTAGGACCAATTCTAATTGGGATCGTTTTTACAATGTGGGGATTAAATGGAGCTTTTTTTGCGGGAGCCGGTTTTGCGATATGTTTGATCGGTTTGGTGACTTTGATGATTGGACAGCATGATTCCCCTTGAAAATAAAGACCTGATATCATCCTGCCCAATGATGGGGAACACAAAGCTCGATTCACCCTGATAATAGGGCTTAGGGGTTAGTGGTTTAGGGGTTAGTGGGCTGTCATTCACGCATGCTTATAGCGGGAATCCAATTCTGTGTATTCTGTGCTTTCTGTGCCCTTCTGTGTTTAATTCTTTTTTCTGTGTTTTCGTGCTTTCTGTGGAATTCTGTGATTCAAAACCAACACATCCATCACCCAGTCCCCAGCCCCCTCATGTCATTCCCCCATAGCTTTAGCGGGAA
>JABMRZ010000027.1 GCA_013202315.1 Candidatus Tariuqbacter arcticus
GTCCGAAACAAATTCAAAATTCAAAACTCAAAATAATGACACTGATACTTGGCACTTTGCAAGTTAGTAAGTATTATAAAATTGCAAGATATTCTGCCAGAAAAAACCCGAATTTTTGTATTATGGTACTAAATCCCCCTTTTTCAAAGGGGGACTTATTTTATCCCCCCTTTCTTATAGGAGGGCGAGGGGGGATTTTCAGTAAATAACAAACATCACAATTATTCGAAGACACTACCTAAAATTCGTTCTGGTGAAATAACTGTTTCATAATTCAATTCAGCCCCACATCGGGGGCTTTTTTTATCCTTCATTCAACATTCAACACTCAACATTCAACACTCAACATTCAACACTCAACACTCAACATTCAACATTCAGCATTCATAATTCATCATTCACCGTTTCCCCTCCGGGAACATAATCTCGCTATATCGGTTATAACTTTAAGCTATTCCTTCAAATTCATCAAATCCTGTGATTAAATGAAAATCCTGATAACCGGCGGAGCCGGATTCATCGGCAGCCACATCGCCGAACACTATACTCAAAAGGGAGCGGAAGTATTCATTTTCGATAACCTTTCCCGCGCCCAATACACACTCAAGAAAGGCACCGTCCGCGATTATAATTGGAATTATCTGGAAAATTACCCCTCCATCGCCCGCATTCCAGGCGACATCCGCGATTTCGAAGCATTGGAAGCCGCCGCCCAAGGAGTGGAAATCATCTTCAACTGCGCCGCTCAGACCCAAATCAACGCTTCCATCGCCGACCCCATCGAAGATATTTCCACCAATATAATGGGAACCTTCAATATCCTGGAACTCGCCCGAAGACTCCCGCAAAAACCGATTATCATCCACTGCTCAACTTCCAGAATTTACGGCATCAATGTCAACCGCCTGAAATCCATCGAAGACGGTGATATCCTCCGCTTCGCCGATAACAGCGTTAAAAACGGCATCAGTGAAGACTTCCCCCTCGACGGACACGGACATACCCCCTTTGGCGTTTCCAAACTGGCGGCGGATATCTATATGCAGGAATACGCTCACCTGTACGGCCTGAAAATCGGCGTCTTCCGCCTCTCAACCGTTTACGGTCCCCGGCAGTTCGGCCTCGAAGAACAAGGCTGGATAGCCAGATTGCTTCTCGATACTTTATTGGGCAGACCGGCTGCTTTATATGGCGCTGGAACCCAAACCCGCGACCCGCTTTTCGTTACCGATATGATTGCCGCTTTCGAGGCTTTCATCGAGAGTGAAATCCATCAGGGAGTATTCAACCTGGGCGGCGGAATGAACAACCTCCTATCACCATTGAGACTACTGGAAATCTTGACAGAAAAAACCGGCGCCCGAAGCGCTCCTAATTTCCATCCTCCCCAACCCTACGACCCAAAAATCTATTACGCCGACATTTCCAAAGCCCGCAAATTACTCAACTGGAAACCTTCGATTTCTATCGACCAAGGCTTGAACCTTATGATAGAATGGGTGAATGAGAATAAAAACCTGTTCTCCTAATATTGAATGCCCTTTCACACTTTCGCACTTTCACACTTTCACACTTATATATTAAACGGAGCTATCGAATAATCGATGAAAAAAATCCTGGTCACCGGCGGAGCCGGATTCATCGGTTCCTTCATTGTAGATAAACTGATTGAAGATGGCGAATCGGAAGTATACATCTTCGACAACCTCGACCCCCAAGTCCACCCTAACGGTGAGAAACCCGACTATTTGAACAAAGATGCTGTCTTCATCGAAGGAGATGTGCGGGACAAAGACGCCCTCGCCAAAGCGGTCGAAGGCATCGAACAAGTCTACCACATGGCGGCGGCTGTCGGAGTCGGACAGTCGATGTATCAAATCACCAAATATGTCCAGGTCAACACCACCGGCACCGCCAATCTGCTCGATGTCATCATCAACGGGAACAACAAAGTGGAGAAATTACTGGTGGCGGCGTCAATGTCCAGCTATGGCGAAGGGCGCTATAACTGCCCCGAACACGGTATCGTTAATCCGCCGCTCCGACCCGAATCACAAATGGCAGCCGGCGATTGGGAACTCCACTGCCCGCATTGCGATGAAATAATGGAACCCCTTCCCACCGATGAAAATAAACCCCAAATCTGCAATTCAATCTACGCCCTGACTAAAAAAGACCAGGAGGAAATGGCGCTGATGTGGGGGCAGGCGTATCGAATTCCGGCTGTGGCTCTGCGATTCTTTAATGTATACGGACCCCGACAATCGCTGTCCAATCCCTATACCGGAGTCTGCGCCATATTTATGAGCCGCATTAAAAACGATAAGCCCCCCGTGATATATGAAGACGGCCAGCAGACCCGCGATTTCATTGCGGTGGAAGATATCGCCCGCGCCAGTATAATGGCGATGAACGACCCCCGCACCGATTACGGAGTATTCAATGTGGGCGGCGGCAATCCCACCACTATCGAAAACATCGCCTTGACCTTAGCCCAAATCTACAGCAAAGAAATAACACCTCAAATAACCCGCGCCTTCCGCAAAGGCGATGTTCGGCACTGCATCGCCAGTATCTCCAAAATCAGGAACGCCGTCGGCTTCCAGCCCCGGATTTCCTTCTCTGAAGGAATGAAAGCGCTTGCCGCCTGGACTGAAACCGCCTCCGCCGAAGACAAATTCGATACCGCCGCCAATGAACTCGAAAACCGCGGACTCATCGTCAAAAGAAGCTGATCTTTTTTTATAGGGTGGGTTCTTAACCCGCCAAAACTTCTTGAGAATCGCAACTCATAACTCTCAACCCGCAGCTATTTTCAGAACAACTTACAAATATTCCTGGCTGATTCTAATTCCTGCCGTCATCTATCTCTGGAAATTCCTTCCCCCTTTTATACCGGCGATGGAAATTTTCGCTATGAACCAGACGATTAGACTGACCGCAGGATTGTTTTTTCTGCTGGCGTCCTCGATTACACTGTATGCTTCCGCTAATCACAGAATATTGCCCGGGGCGGCGAGTCTTATCGCCGTTTTATTGATGTGCGACGCCTTGACCCATTCCTGCGCCCAAAATAGCGAAAATACCTCATCTCCCGCAGAGATGAGTTTCACCTTATACTGCCAGAATGTCCTTTACAGCGGTCCCCGCAGCGATGAGATAGTGGAAATTGTGAAGGAACTTTCGCCCGACATTATGATTTTCCAGGAGATGAATACCCCTCGAGCGGAAGCGGTCAGCGCCGATATTGAAGCTTTAGGCTACAATTCAATTCTTGACCTGGAACATCCGACCGAAGGCGCTTTCAGCTTGGCGGTCTTTTCCCGCCTCCCGTTGAGGAATAATCGTATTATCATCTCTGAAGGTCCAGATTGGAAGCCGAAATGGCCGGCGCAGATTTTCGAATTCAAATTCAATGACAGATGGATAAGTGTCGCCAACCTCCACATCGTACCCTCTCATCATCCGCCATCGGGCAGACTGTCTCATATCCGCCCATCACAAAAGAAGCTGGTTAAGGGGCAGATGGAGGATATAATTCAGGCGCTGTCGAATGGTCAAACGCCATCCATAATTTGCGGCGATTTCAATCAAACTCCCGCCTCAAAATATCTCCGTCTATTGGACGATTATTGGATAGATTCCTGGTGCGAAACCGGCGAAGGATTCGGATTCACCTATCCCAACCCCAACCCATTATTCAGGATCGATTACATTTATCACACTGAAGACCTGCGGACTATAGTATGCGAAAAGATTAAAAACAGCTTTTCCGACCATCAAGGCCTCTTTGCCGTGATGACTTCTTTGAATAATTGATTCATTTTGCGTAAATTACCATTGATAAATATCCACCACATACAGACTGTCTAAAAATAAGAGGGTTTTGTCATTAATGTGCAAAGATGATTCACTGGATATGATGGATATTATGGATATACAGTATGTTACGATTTCCATCATTTCCATAATTTCCAGTGAATTTTTATTCTTACACCATTCTCGAACACTCTGTTTGTGGTGAGAAAAACTCGCAACCCGCAACTCGAAACTGAATGACTATGAGACGGAAATGAAAGCACACAAATCGAATACAGAAGTGAAAATAAATTTCCGGAAAAATCTTAAGTCAGCCCTCTTAGCCGGCTTGACCGTCGGAATCTCAGTGGGCTTGATACTGGGTTTGAAGGTATCGAAGATTAATCCTTCCATCACCCAATTCAGCGATATCTGGAACCTGTCGACCCACTTTATGGTGTTATACGCCCTCGCCGGAATCATCGCCGGCGCCGTATTGGGATTGATATTCTACCCCTTCCTGCGCAAAAGGGGCTTGAAGCGCGCTCGTTCGCCCTTCAATTTATATCTGCCTGTCATCCTACTGCTGACCCTCTATCACTATTTCCGGGTGTATGTCTTGACCCACTTCATCGCCAATCCACTGATGCCAATCAAAGGCTCGCTCTGGGTGAACATCGGCTTCACTATCGTATTTTTAGCTCTGACCATAATTGCCATCATCCTCGCGGTGAGAATTACCGCAAAATGGCGGCTTACCACAGTCGTTGGGTATTTAGGCGGGGCGATTCTAATGGTCTGGATTATAGCGGGAATCATCACTCCCAAAGGCATCAGCGCTTCAACTGCAGAAACCGTCGACCTTCAGAAATATGACCTCCAACCCGCCGACACCAAAGTCGCCCTCATCGGCTTTGACGGCGCCTGGTGGGAAATCATCGACCCCCTGATGGCTGAAGGGAAACTGCCCAACTTCCGGAAATTAGTGGAGAACGGCTCCCGCGCCCAACTGAAAACGCTCTATCCCACCTTCTCCGCAATGATTTGGACCAGCATTGTAACCGGCAAACTCCCGCAGAATCACGGCATCAATTCTTTTTTAGTCTGGTCCTTTCCCATAACCGGGGCCAAAATCCCCCTCTTCCGACTGCCCTATTTAGCGCCGGAACTGCTGTGGATTCAAGAGAACATCGCCACCGTATCCCCCATCCCCAGCAATTACCGCACCGCCGCCTCCCTCTGGAATATCTTCTCCGACCTTGATATGTCGGTGGGGATAATGAATTGGTGGGCGACTTATCCCGCCGAAAAAGTCAACGGCTACATCTACAGCGACCACGCCCTCTTCAACAAAATGCAGGTATTGACTAACTATAAAGAACGCCTGGGCGACACCGTTTACGATATATATCCGCCCGAATTACTTATTGAACTTCAACAATTCTGCAGCACCCCCGCCGATTTCATTCGTGAAGACCTGACCCGCTTCGTTGCAGTGGAAAACGACGCCTTCTGGGAAGAATTTAAAAAACTCAACACCTATGACTATTTGGACATCGCCTACGAAGCTTCGATGTTCAAATATTCCTTCCCCGGCGACAAAACCGTCATCGAAGCCGCCGAATACCTGCTGGAACAAAAAGAGCAGCCCGATTTGTGGGCGATTTACCTTCAAGGGCTCGATTCAATGTCCCACCAATACCTGAAATACCATTTCTCCCATCGACATGAAGATAAGCTGATGCCCGTAAATATTGCCCGCTACCGCGATTTGATAAACAACTATTATCAATATATGGACGAAGCGTTGGGCGAATTCCTGACCCGCCTCGACCCGGAAACGGTGGTGTTCGTGGTTTCCGACCACGGCTTCGATGATGAAATGCTCCCCACCGGGCATTATCATCACATCAAACCGGACAGCCCCGGCGAAAGCGAAGATTTCCACCTGATCCAAGCTCATCCCGGCATCTTCATCGCCGCCGGTCCCGGAATCAAGCAAAACTTCACCGCTGAAAATGTCTCCGTGCTGGACATAGCACCGACGATATTAGCGGTTATGGGTTTGCCTTACGCCGAAGATATGGACGGAAAAATCGCCGCTGAAATCCTAAAAACTCCCCCGAACACTGACACAATCGCCACCTATGGAACTTATAAATTCGACGACGCCATCATCGAAACCGCGGTGGACAAACAAGTGCGTGATAAACTTAAAGCCCTGGGATATGTCAAGTAAGATAGGCGCTTATTGTGCTGACATCGATAAAAATTGTCGATATGACTATGGTGTGTTGTTGGATATTTAGAATAGTCATTTGTCATTCGTCACTCGTCATTTATATCTTGAACCATTGACCAATGGCTAATGGCCAAACTCGCAGCTAATTGTATATTTTGAAAATATAGATCATTGTAAGAGGTGAACTCTTAGAGTGAATATGTAAGTATTAAACTATCAATGATGGTATATAGTGAGCGAAAATGACCGGATTTATTTATCATCAAGCGTACCTCCAGCACAACCCCGGCTGGGGGCATCCCGAAAGCCCCGACCGCCTTAAAGCCATCAAACAGGCTTACGACAATTTGAACCGCCGCGATAAGACAATCCTTCACACACCTCGACCCGCCACTGAAGACGAAATCACCGCCGTTCATACAGGGGAATATTTTCGCGAAATGGGTGCTGTCTGCCTTACCGGCGGCTATCACAGAGGTATGGAATCGGAGCTCGACTCCGCTTCCTGGGATGCCGCACTTTTCGCCGCAGGCGGCGGCATCGAAGCATCCGAAAAAGTCCTGTCCGGCGAATGGAGTAACGCCTTCTGCGCCCTCCGCCCTCCGGGGCATCATGCCACACCCAATCTCGCGATGGGATTCTGCCTCTTCAACAACATCGCCGCCGCCGCCGCACAACTGCTGAAAAAAGGAGCAGGTAAGGTTCTAATAGTGGACTGGGATGTACATCACGGTAACGGCACCCAGGAAATATTCTATTCCAGCGATGAAGTCTTCTACTATTCCACCCACCAGCGCAGCCTCTACCCTTACGGTTCCGGCGATGAAAATCAAACCGGCGCTGGAAAAGGCGAAGGCTTCACTCTTAACCGCCCCATAGAACCCGGCGCTCCCGCCGATGAATACTTGCGGTTATTCCACCAGGACTTGAATACGATTGAGGGGCGCTTTCAGCCCGAAATCGCTCTGATATCCTGCGGATTCGATGTCTGCAAAGGCGACACACTCGGAAGGCTTAACTTGAGCGGCGTCCACCTGGCGGAAATGACACAAGCGGTCAGCCGCCTCGCCGGCGGTAAAATAGTCTCCTTCCTGGAAGGAGGATACAACCTGAACAGCATCGTTGACGGTTTCATCGGACATTTCCAAGCCCTCATCGACTTGTCCTGAACCCGGTTGAAACAGAGATTTAAAATTTGAAAAGCGAATGAGTATCAATTAAAATTTTGGCAATTGGCGCTTGAGACCTGAGACTTGAGACCTGAGACTTGAGACCTTAATCAATCAGATCGAAAACAACGGAGAACCGTATAATAATTTGACTTTTGATATTCAATTGGGTAAATTTCAAGCTCTGATGGAAATACTTTGGACGAGTTGAACCTTCGCGGGATGAGCTTCTTCGGATACCATGGCGTCTACCCCGAAGAGAGAAAGCTGGGCTGTCAATTCAGCATTGATTTGCAGCTTAAAGGGGACTTCTCTTTCGAATCCACCTCAGACGACATTCGCCAAACGGTAGATTTGGTCGAAGTCTATCGCTGCATAGAAGAGATCGTCTGTGAAAAAAGCTTCAATCTTATTGAAACCCTGGCTGAAGAAATCGCCCTCACAGTATTGGCGGATTTCAAAGTGAACCAAGTCACCGCCTTCGTCCGCAAACTGAATCCGCCCATCCCCGGCGCAGTTGATACTATCGAAGCTGTCATCACCAGAAGCAAATGAGGACGAGTGTTAATCATAATCCAAGTGATGAAGCGGATGATGTCTATCTGAGCCTGGGGTCGAATATTGAGGATCGGGAAGAAAACCTCCGGACCTCCGTAAATGAATTATCATCAATCGGGGAAATTGTCAAGGTCTCTTCCATATTCCAAACCGAGCCCTGGGGACGGCGGGATCAGAATGATTTCCTGAATATCGCCTGCATTTTAAAATGTGGTTTCGCCCCGCTGGATTTATTGGAAGCTATTCTTGAAATAGAACGCCGAATGGGTAGAATGCGCGGCGCAGAATGGAGTCCCCGAACGATCGATATCGACATCGTTTTCATCGGCGATTCATTGATAGATGAGCCGGGTTTGACGGTCCCGCATCCACATTTCCACCAGCGCCGCTTCGTGCTTGAACCCTTGATGGAAATCGCACCGGAATTCCAACATCCCAAATTCGGGAAAACCATCAGCCAGCTTCATAAAAGCTGTTCCGATCCCTGCGAAGTTAATTTGATTAAAAGATGGAATTAACCACAATTGGATGAACCTTATTACATAGCCATCGAAGGTGTAATCGGCGCCGGTAAGACAACATTAGCCGAACTGTTGGCTGAACGGCTGAAATCCAACCTGCTGCTGGAAAAACCGGAAGAGAACCCCTTCCTAATCGATTTCTACCGCGACCGCCGGAGGTTTGCATTCCAGACCCAGTTATTCTTCCTGCTTTCACGCTTCAGACAGCAGGAGGAATTCCCTCAGCCGGATTTCTTTCACAAGCGGGTTGTCGCTGATTATCTGTTCGCCAAAGACCGGATTTTCGCTTCCATCAACTTGGACGACAGGGAATTTCAACTGTATGAAAAAGTCGTTGCGCTGATGGAGCCTCGCATTCCGCTGCCTAGTTTGGTGGTTTATCTTCAATCTTCGACTCGACGGCTGATGCATAACATCCGCATCCGCAACCGGGCTTATGAGAAGCAAATTTCCGAAGATTACCTCAATGAGTTGAACGAAGCTTACAACCGCTTCTTCTGGAAATACGATGCCGCTCCGTTGTTGGTGGTCAATGCGGACAATGTCGATTTCGCAAACGATAAACAGCATCTTGCCGATTTGATCAATGCGATTGACCAGCCGATTCAAGGAACCCAATACTATAATCCAACGGTATAATTTATTTGGGATTAGGAGTTAGGGAATAGGGGTCGAGGATTGGGGATAAAGCGGACATATACATATATTATATTTCTTCTTCTCGAATTACACAATTATGATTGGCCGTCTAATACTTTTTATAACGGCGTATTATTTTCTCTTCCGCCTGATTTTAATTGTCGTCAGATATTTCAGGAGAAAACAATTACGCTCCTTTCATCAGGGGAAGTGGAATAAGCGCTCCAACCGCAATGACGATAATATTGAAGATGCCGATTTTGAAGTCTTGGACGATTGAAAAATCAACCAAACACCAAGCGCCAAAATTTCATATGTGATAATATCCATCAGCCGTATGATTAATTCTTTGCACTTGATACTTGTTACTTGATACTTTCACACTTTCACACTATTTCGACAATCATAAATCGAAGATTCAAATCAATTTCTGGATAGAAATGCTAACTTCCGAAGATAAAATAAAGAGCCTGAACCGCATCGGTATCGCCTTAACCAGCACCACCAAGCTGGCGGAACTGTTTGAAATGATTGTCTCCGAATGCCGCTCCTTCACCAACGCCGACGCCGGTTCTCTATACACGCTGGAAGACGGTAAATTAATCTTCCGGGTTGCGCAGACCGAATCCCTCGAAAAAAGACTTGGATACAAACCCCCCTTCAAAGCCTTCCCTATTCCCCTGAACAAGAAATCGGTGGCGGGATATGTCGCCCTGACCGGGGAAATCATTCATGTCGATGACTGCTATGAACTCGACCCCGCTAAAGGTCCCGCCGTCGACCGCTCTTTTGACCAAAAAATGGGCTATCGTTCCAAATCAATGCTGACCGTCCCGATGAGCGATGACAAAGGGACAGTCATCGGCGTTATCCAACTAATTAATTCTATGGACGAAAAAGGGGAGATCATCCCCTTCCCCGACGATATCGTGGACTTGATGTTGTCCATCGCCTCGCAGGCGGCGGTCGCCCTCACCAACGCTAAATACCTCGCCGAAATCAAGAACCTTTTTGCCGCTTTCGTCAGGTTCAGCGCCACCGCGGTCGACGAAAGATCCCCCCACACCGCCGGTCATACCCGCAGGGTGGCGGGATTGAGCATGCGCATCGCTAAAGCCATCAACGAAGAGCAGGAAGGAAAATTCGCCGATATCCAATTCTCCGACCAGGAATTGGAAGAATTATGGTTCGCCGCCTGGCTGCACGACATTGGGAAAATCGCGGTTAAAGAAGCCGTGCTGGAAAAAAACACCCGCATCTCTAAAGACAGGCTCTGCTGGATTATCACGAGGATGCAGACTATTATGGACGGCTTGGAAATCGAAGCCTTGAAAAATAAAAATCTTGACGAAGAAATCTTAGATAATGAAGAAATAAATAGCAAGAAGGAACAGATATATTCCGACATGCAGTTCCTGGATAAGCTTAACAAATCAGGCTTCCTCCCAGACGAAGATGAAGCGCGCCTTAAGGATATAGCTTCTCGAGTCTACACCGATTATGAAGGGGAAGTCAAATCCCTCATAGATGACTTTGAATTTAGAAACCTTGTGGTCAAACGGGGCAACCTCACAGATGAAGAATGGAAAGAAATGCGCTCCCATGTGGTGAAAACCAGGACAATTGTGCAGAACATTCCTTTCACCGCTGAACTCGCCAATGTGTCGAACATCGCCGCCCGGCATCATGAGATGCTGAACGGCACCGGCTATCCAGACGGCTTGACTCAAGAACATCTCCCCCTGCAGGCGCGGCTTTTAGCTGTAGCGGATATATTCGATGCGCTGACCGCTTCTGACCGACCCTATAAAAAAGCCATCCCCTTGGAAAAAAGCATCGCCATCCTGCGCGATGATGTCTCGCGCGGGCGACTTGACGAACGCATAGTCAACCTCTTAGTAGACAAGAAATTATATGAAGGACATAAAGAAGACCAGGCGGAATACCCATGGAAAATAGAAGTATTCTAACCGATAAAGCTCCCCAACCCATCGGTCCCTACAGTCAAGCCATCCGGGCGGGCGATTTCATCTTCACCGCCGGGCAGGTGCCGGTCGATCCCGCTGCCAACGAAGTGGTCGAGGGCGGCGTTCAGGCGCAAACCCGCCGTTCTCTGGAAAATGTTAAAGCCGTCCTCGAAGCCGCCGGCGCCAGCTTGAGCGATGTTGTCAAAGTGACCGTCTTCCTCAAAGATATGAACGACTTCGCTGAAATGAACGAAGTTTACGCTGAATATTTCACCGACAACAAACCCGCCCGCAGCGCGGTTCAGGTGGCGCGCCTCCCGCTGGATGTGATGGTCGAAATCGAAGCCGTTGCCCGTAAGGGGTGATTCAAATTGCCGGTTATTCGCCTCATCCTAATATGTTCCGTTATGCTGTCGGTCTCATCGACTTTCGCCGGGGAAATTCCATTTTTCTACGCGGAAGGCGACTCATTGTCCAAAACGGCGATCCTCGATTCAGCGGTTATTATCGAGGCGGATGATTCTTCTGATGTTAAAACCAATACCGCTGAGGTTGACACCGTCAAAATAAAGCGCCACAGCCCTGCGCTGGCGATGTGGCTGTCGTTCGCAATCCCCGGCGGCGGGCAGTTATATAACCGTAAATATCTGAAAACCCTCATCATCGGCGGCGGAGAAATCGCGATTATTTACTCCATCGCCCACTATCACCATCGCCATAAAGAAGCCCGCAGGGATGAAGACTCCGACGCTTCCGATTTCTACAAAGAAAACCGCAATCGTATGTCCTGGTGGCTGGCGGGAATCATCCTCTACAGCATGGCTGACGCCTATGTGGATGGGCAGCTTTGGGATTTCGAACTCAGCCGGGACTTATCCCTCGGCTTCACCCCCGGAACGCTATTCATAAAACTAAAATTCTAGCCAAAAATATATGAAATTTAAAATTAAGAATTAAAAATGCAAAATTAAAAACAATTCGTCATTTCGATTTTAACTCGCAACTAATTGTCTATTAAAA